>JASFWR010000031.1:0-16361 GCA_050049155.1 Planctomycetota bacterium
CGGGCCTCTCTCCGGTTTCCGCGGCGGCCCGAGCGGGCCGGCGGCTCTCACCCGTCGAGCAACGCTCGCTCGAGGCGGTCGGCCTCCTCCATCTGGTGAGCCCAGGAGCCGTCGGGTCGGAAGCGGACCTCGACGTCCCTGCCGGCGTCCGGGGAGACCGCGCCCCCGGACTCGCGCCACTCGCCCATGACGGCCGCGGCCCGCGTCATCGCCATGGCGGCGCGGGTCTTCACCCAGGCCAGGGTCGTGACGCGCTCCCAGGTGCGGGGGCTCCTCGCCTCGTCCGGGGTCTCCGCCCGGAGGACGCTGAGCAGGAACGCCGCCCCCCGTCGGCGGCGGGCGCGGGCCCCTGGGTCCTCGGGGGCGACCATGCCCTCCAGCGGCGGCTCGCCGTTGCTCGCCGAGACGTCGATCCACCCCACGCTCGCCTCCAGGACCACCGCCGCGCACTCCGTCCGGACCGCGAGCACGGGGTGGGGGGCGTCCCCACAGGCCAGGGCCAGGAGGCGGTCGGCCACGTCGGGGAGCGCGGCCCGAGCGTCCAGCGAGCGGGCGGCCACCACGTCGGCGCCGAGGTGGCCGCGGACCTCGACCGCGACCCGCCGCTCGAGCCGCTCCATGAGGTGACCCGCGATGCGCGGAGCGCGTGCGCTGTCCGAGGGCACGCGCTCGAGCGCGGCCCCGAGCAGCACCGCGGCGCGCGCCGAGATCTCGGGGTCGCCGCCGTTCATGCGGAGGGCGAGGGCCTCGCACTCGGCGTCGCTCAGCCCCCGGGCGACCAGCTCGGCGGCCACGTCGGGGAAGGCCACGGCGGAGACCGCGCTCCAGTCCGGGCGCTCCGACGTCGGCCGGTTCCAGGCGACGGCGAGCGCCGCGAGGGCGGAGAGGAGCAGGACCGCGTGCCCGGGGACGAGGCGGACGGGGGTGGGCGCGTTCGGCATGGGGCGCTCGTGTCAGACCAGGGGGCGGTGTCAGACCAGGGGGCGGAGGATCGGCTCGAGGGCGTCCGCGTAGCGGACCATCCCGAGGTCGGTGGGGTGGGACCCGTCCACGGTGGCCTCCCCGTCCTCCCCGAGGAAGGGCATGTCTCGCACGTACGTGAGGCCATCGACGCCCGCCGCCGTCAGCTCGTCGAAGGCGGCGCGGAAGGCGGCGTGGTTCCCCTCGTGGTGACGCGCGCGGCCAGGGAAGAACGCGGCGTTGGCGTTCACGCGGTCCTCGACCATGACGATCGGCGTGTCCGGACGGCGGGTCCGCAGGGCGCGCACGAAGGGCACCGTGCGCTCCGCCACGCCCTTGGGGTTGAGGTTCGGCAGGCAGTCGACGACGAAGGCCCGCGCGTCGAGCTCCCCGAGCAGCTCCGCCAGCTCGAGCTCGAGGCGGCCGTTGCCGCTGAAGCCGAGGTTGAGTACGGGGATGTCGAGCCGCCGCCCGAGGATGTTGACGAAGGACATGCCCGGCCGCGACGCGCAGGCGCCGTGGGCGATGGAGGTGCCGTAGTAGACGAGGGGCGGCGTGGTGCGGGGCCGCACGGGGGTGAGCTCGACGCCGTCCGGCACGGCGACCCGCAGACTCGTGGCGCCGTTGTAGAGGGGGAGGTAGAGCCGGTACGTCCGCGCCGTCGGGGAGAGCCCCTTCACCTCCGCCGCGTAGCGCTGGGACCCGGGGCGGGAGCAGAAGACCCACCGCCACGGGCCGTCGCCCTCGCGGGCGTAGAGGTCGACGCCGCTCGCTCCGGTGGCCGGCATGTGGGGGAGGGCGAGACGCTCCTCCGAGAGGTCCACCTCGAAGCGGAGCGCGGGGGTCGCCGCCTCGAAGGTCACGAACATGCCGCTGGTCTGGGTCGAGAGCCGCCAGACCGCGTCGCGGACGGTCTCCCTGGCGCGACCCGGCAGCCGGTGGTACGGCGCCGCCACGTCGTCCCACCCGCGGCCCTCGAGCCCCAGCTCGTGGGCCTCGCGGCGGGTCCAGCCGTCGGGCTTCGGCGGGGTGGGCTTCGGCGCGGCGGAGTCGGGCTCCTGGGGGAGGGGGAGCGTGCTGGCGTGGACGGCCCCGGAGGAGAGGGGCCCGGAGGAGAGGGTCCCGGAGGCGAGGGTCCCGGAGCCGAGGGCCGCGGCGCCGAGGCCCGCCGCCAGGAGTTCTCTGCGCGCGAGGTTCATGGGCCCAGGGTACCGTGCGACCCCCTCGAACCGGATGGAACCCCCATGACCAAGGCCCTCCACGTCCTCCTGCTCGCCGCGCTCCCCGCCGCCTGCGCCTCCGTGGCCCCCGGCGACGCCGCCGCGCCGCCCAACGTGGTGATCTTCTTCACCGACGACCAGGGGTTCGGGGACCTCGGCTGCTACGGCCACCCGACGATCGCCACGCCGAACATCGACGGGCTCGCGCGCACGGGGGTCCGGCTGACGCAGTTCTACGTGGCGAGCCCCGTCTGCTCCCCGTCGCGGGCCGCCCTGCTCACGGGCTGCTACCCCAAGCGGATCGGGATGGAGCGCCACGTGGTCTTCCCCGCGGACCGCTGGGGGCTCCACCCGGACGAGGAGACGCTGGCGGAGCTGCTGCGGGCGCGCGGCTACGCCACCGGGTGCTTCGGCAAGTGGCACCTGGGGCACTGCGAGGGGCTGCTCCCGACCGACCAGGGCTTCGACCGCTTCGCCGGGGTGCCGTACTCCAACGACATGGCGCAGTTCCATCGCAAGCCCGGGACCAAGTACGGCTTCCGCCTGCCCTGGATGGAGGGCGACGAGGTGACGGAGTGGGAGCCGGACCAGGCCCTCCTGACCCGCCGGCAGACGGACGCGGCGCTGGAGTTCCTGGAGGAGCACGCGGACGGGCCCTTCCTCCTCTACGTCCCGTACTCGATGCCCCACATCCCGATCTACGCGTCGGGCGAATTCGCGGGTCGCAGTCGCCGGGGCCTCTACGGGGACGTCATCGAGGAGATCGACGCGAACGTGGGGCGCGTCGTGGACGCCCTCGAGGCCGCCGGGCTCCGGGACGACACGGTGGTGATCTTCACCTCGGACAACGGCCCCTGGCTGCCGTACGGCGTGCAGGGGGGCTCGGCCGGGCTCCTGCGCGGGGGGAAGGGGACCAACTGGGAGGGTGGCCAGCGCGTCCCCTTCGTGATCAGCTGGCCCGCGCGCCTGCCCGCCGGGACCACCGTGCGGACGCCGCTCAACACCACGGACCTGGTGCCGACGCTGGCGGGATGGACGGGCGCGGCCCTCCCGGAGCGGGAGATCGACGGCGTCGACGCCGGCCCGGTGATCGAGGGCGACCGCGCTGCGGCGGCGGCGCTCGAGACGCGCCCCTTCGTCTACTACACCTCGCGGGGAGCCCTCGCGGGGGTGCGCCGCGGGAACTGGAAGCTGCGGCTCCCGGAGGCGCAGCTCTTCGACGTGGAGGTCGACGTGTCGGAGACCAAGGACGTCGCCGAGGGGCACCCGGAGGTCGTGGCGGAGCTGCGGGAGCTCGCGCTCCGTCTGGACGAGCAGGTCACCGCCGGGGTCCGCCCGCGCCTCGAGGGCGCCCCTCCGGTCTTCGACCCCGAGCGGCCCGGCCGCGCCGGGCCGGCGCGCTAGCGGCCGGCGATCGTGCGGGTGGTCCCGGGCGGGAGGAACGCCCGGAGGCCGAGGCCGTCCGAGATCCAGAGCACCGGCGGGTCCCCCTTGGTGGAGGGAGCCTCCCAGGCCACGTAGGACCACGCGCCCTGGCGGCGGATGTGGAAGGGGGTCTCCTCGTGACCGTCCTCGTAGATCCGGTACCAGTCCTGCTCCACCTCGATGGACCAGCCGCTGCCGTCGGCCGTGGCCGTCCGCAGGGTCCCGCTCTCGCTCCCCGTGGGGCGGAGCACCGAGAAGAGGCCCTGGAAGCCGTGGCGGAGCGACTCGTCGAGCCCGCTGCCGCTGGTGTTCTCCGAGTACTCCGGCATGAGGCTGGAGGTCCAGGAGGCGACCTTGCCGTCACGCAGCAGGGCGCGGGCCTCGGTCCCGATGACCACGGGGCCGAACACCGGGGGAGCGGGGAGCCAGCGCGGGCCGCGGAGCGTCCCCTCCTCGGGGTCGAGGAGCCAGGCGCGGCCGGTCTCGGTGATGAAGAGCTGGTGGCCCTGGCGGCCGGGCATGGTGACCGGGCGTCGGGCGATGCCCGAGACGTCCTTGATGTCGAGGCGCCAGCGCATGTCGCCGCCCCAGGCCATGCGCGCGATGGCGCCGTTCCGGTCGCAGACGATGTACTCGCCCGTGGACCCGTCCCCGACGGGGGCGGGGATCGCGTCGACGCGGCCCTTCACCTCGAAGTGGACGGCGGGCGAGCGGGACAGCCAGAGGTCGATGTCCTGCGGACCGCGGACCACCAGCGCGCGGGAGTCGAAGCCCTCGTGGTCGAACCGCAGCGTCCAGGTGTCGGCGAAGGTGCCCTCGAGGACGAAGGGCGTCACGAGGGACAGCTCGTCCTCGGCGTCGAGGTCGTTGCGCTGGATCGTCACCCTGACCCCGGGCGGGTTGGTGGTGACGCTCCAGGGCAGCAGGATCCGGTCGGCGTCGTCGAAGGTCTCGTCGAGGATGCCGAGGGCCGCCTGGTGCTCGCCCCGGGCGGCGGCCTCTCGGGCGCGCTCGACGGCGTTGAGCTTGCGGCGGGTCACGGCGACCTCCTTCTCGAGGACGCGCCGCACCTTACCCGCGGGGTCGTTCTCGAGGATGCTCTCGTAGTGCTGGAGGGCGAGCTCGAACTGCGCGTTCTGGAGGGCGTCGTGCGCGAGCTCCAGCAGCTCGTCGTTCTCCTTCAGGATCCGGGCGTGCTCCGCCTCGAGGCGGTCGACCGACCGGGTCCTGTCCCGGTTCTCCACCAGCTCGGTGAGCGCCAGCAGGTCGGCGCGGAAGCCGCTGAGGAGGGGGGAGGTGCGCTCCTCGTCGGTGAGGGCGTCCTCGAGGGACTCGATGCGGTCGAGCACGGAGTTCTCGACGGTGATCTGCCGCGGCGCGTGGATCGTCGGGGGGCCGAGGGAGGTGACCTCGGCCTGGAGACGGTCGGTGATGCAGGTGAGGATCTCCGTCCCGCTCCGCCACGGGCGGCTGAGGATCCGCAGCTTGGGCGGCTCGGGCAGGTTGCGGAACATCTCGAGGGCCACGAGGAGCTCGCCGTCGGTGGCCTCCCGCCGGGCGCGGTCGAAGGTCAGGTCCCACTCGTCCACGAGGACCACCTCCTCCTTGCGGAGCTTGTCCTCGAGCTGCATGCGCAGGTCGAGGATCTCCACGGAGAGGTCGTTGCGGAACTCGGTCTCGAGCCGCGCGAGGGCCTCGGCCGGGACGTCCGCCATCCGGCTGATGGACTCGATCTCCGTGCGGCGCTCCTCGTCGGCCCGGAGCTTCGAGATCCCCATGGTGGCGAAGGTGAGCACCACCGCGCCGGCGATGGCGGCCTGGCGCCGGACCTTCTTGGACCGGGTCGAGCGGCGCCGGGCGCGGGTGAGCAGCTCCCGCGCCTCGCGGTTGCGCGGGTCGTGATCCAGGAGGGAGCGCAGGGGCGAGAGCAGCCGGTCCGCGTGCCCCTGGGCCAGCATGTCCGTGCACGCGGTGAGGATCCACGGCGCGGCGTCGGCGGGCCTCCCCGCTCCGAGCAGGCCGAGGCCGAGCTCGAGGCGCTCGGACACGACCGCCGGCTGGAGGTGCGCGGCGATGGCGAGGGCCGGGCCGCTGCGCACGGGGGAGTCGTGGTCGCGGAGGTCCCGGGCCAGGTCCAGGGCCTCGCGGGGCTCCATCCCGCAGGCGTCGCCCTCGTCCCGCAGCCGCGCGGCGGCGAGGTGTAGCCGGACGATGCGGTCGCCGGGGCAGATGCGGTGCGCCTCGGTCCAGTGGACCACGGCGTGGGAGGGGCTCTGCAGGGTGCCGTCGAGACGGCGGAGCAGGGTCCGGACGTCCTGCATCGCCATCAGGCGCAGGGAGGACAGCAGCCGGCCCGCCAGCCACTCGTTGGTCAGGGCGTCGGCGTCGGCCGGGATCAGCGGGCCGGGAGAGCCCTCGCGGCACCACACGGAGAGGCGGCTGGCCGCGCGGGAGTACTCCGAGCGCTGCATCTCCTGGACGGCCACGTGGAGCTGCTCGATGGGGTGCGCGAAGCGCAGCCCGCCGGCCTGGATCCCCTTGAGCAGGCCCAGCTGGACTTGGCGCAGGGGCTGGGCCAGCCGGTCGGCGATCTCCTGGATGGTGGAGGAGCCGTCGCAGTTCTGCTGCAGGGCCGCCGGCATCTCGCCGAGCTCGTGCACCGAGGTCACGCACGGCGTGTTGGCCGGGTGCGGGAAGGTCGGGGCGTTGGCGAGCTCGAGCTCGTCGGCGATGCGCGCGTACTCAAGGAGCAGGAACTCGATGGGGGTGGGCGCGCAGTGGATCCGGCTGGCCCCCTGCCCGTCGGTGCGGAGCACCGTGGTCCGGTCGCCGATGCTCCCGGGGTCGAAGCGGAAGTGGACGCCGCCTCCGTCGAGGAGGGCGTAGAGGGTCTCGAGGCGCCCCGCCTTGGCGATGGGCTCGAGGCGCTCGGCCGTGACCTCGAACGTGATGTCGTTGGCCCAGGCGTCGCGGGCCCGGGTGCTCCAGACCTCGGGGTCCTCGTCCGGGTCCGGCATGAGCCAGGCCTTGCCGTCCTCGATCCCGAGCACGGCGCGCTGGGTCCCCTTCGCCGTGAGCGTGAGGATGCCCTCCTTCTGTCCGCGAGCCAGGCCCTGAAGCAGCTCGGCGAGACCGATCCCTCGGACGTCACCCTGGAAGCTCATGGGCAGTGAGGCAGTGCTGTTCGGCTCGCGACATGGGATCCTTCGCGCGGGGAGACCCCGCGCTTCGAAGGATCTTTCGTCCCAGCGCGTGGCCCGTCTGAAGTCGAGCAGCGCCGCCCGAGCGGAATTCTTTTCGCTCCCGCAGTGGGATCTCAGGTGGGCCGTTCGGCGCCCGCGAGCCGCCGCCGCAGGGCCGCGAGGTCCGACGCCGTGTCAAGGTCGTCGAGGATCGCCGCGTCGTCCGTGTCGAGGCTGGCGAGGGGGGCGGCGCGCTCGCGGAGGAGGCGCAGGGGCCGGTCCGGGGCCAGGTCGGCGGCCTCCTGGGCGAGCTCTGCGCCCAGCACCACCGGGTGCCCGAACCGTCGCTCGACGCCCCCGGGGGAGGCCACGCAGGGGGCCAGCCAACCCCGGGCCGGCCGGCCGAGGGTGTCCCACTCCGCGACGAGCCCGGCGACGAGCGACGCCGACACCAGCGGGACGTCCACGGGGGCGACCAGCAGGTCCGCGCCGGGCCAGCGGCGGGCGGCGCGGGCCACGGAGGAGGTCCGGCCCCGCTCCCAGTCGGGGTTGTGGAGCAGCTCGACGTCCAGCCCCTCGGCCTCCGCGTGGGCGCGGATCTCGGCGTCGTGCCGCCCGGTGACCACGAGGACCGGGGCTCCCCCGTCGGCGGCGAGGGCCGCGCACAGCCGGGCGAGGGCGCTCCGGCCCCCGAGGTCGGCCAGGGCCTTGGGCTCGCCCAGCCGACGGGACGCGCCCGCGGCCAGCACCACGGCGCGCGGCCTCACGCGCCGACCCAGCGGGCGACCACGGCCCGCGCCCGGGAGGTGTCCTCCGTCCCCTCCACCAGGGCCCGACCGTCGGGGAAGAGGGTGACGCGGTGCTCCTCGGCGGTGAAGCGCAGGAGCGGGCCCACCCGGGCGGGCTCGAGCCCGGCGCCGCGGAGGGCCCCCTCGATCAGCTCCATGACGGGGGCGGGGGCGCCCGCCGGTGGGAGCACCTGGACCGTGTTCCTCCCGCAGAGGGAGGTCGCCTCGTCCACCGCGCCGCCCTCCAGGAACTCGAAGCGGCGGTCGCCGCAACAGGGGCACGCGTCGGCCCGAGGCACGGGCAGGCGCCGGGCCGTGCCGGACCAGACGTCGAGCTCCACGAGCGCGGGCTCGGGCGGCTCGTCCGCCGCGAGCAGCCGGAGGGCGAGGCCCGCCTGGGTCGAGGCGATGGCGCCCACGGCCGGGCCGAGCACGCCGGCCGTGTCGCACGTGGGGAGGGTGCCCGGCGGAGGCGGGTCCGGGAACACGCAGCGCAGGCACGGGCCGCGGCCGGGGAGGACGGGGAGGACCAGGCCCCCGGCGGAGACCACGCCGGCGTAGATCCACGGGGTGGCCTCTCGCACCGCGAAGTCGTTCACCAGGTAGCGGGTCCCCATGTTGTCCGTGCCGTCGAGGATCAGGTCCACGCCCTCGCCCAGGTCGAGGAGCCGGTCCGCGTCGAGGTGCGCCGCGTGCGGGGTCACCTGGGTGGGCCCGCCGACGAGCGCGAGGCTCTCCGCCGCCGCCGTGACCTTGGGGACGCCCTCCCGGGCGTGGGCCTCGGTGAACAGCACCTGGCGCGGGAGGTTGGTGACCTCCACCACGTCCCGGTCCACGATGACGAGCTCGCCCACGCCCGCCCGCGCGAGCCACTGGGCCAGCACCCCGCCGAGGGCGCCGCAGCCCACCAGCAGGACCCGCCGCTCCGCCAGGCGCCGCTGCCCGGCCTCACCGAGGGGCGCGAACCGCGCCTGGCGCTCGAAGCGCGCGTCCACCGGCGGCCTCCGTCGGCGCCGGATCCCTGGGGCGCCCCGCTCATGGGAGCACCGCGAGGAGCAGGGCCACCCCTGCGGCGACCAGGACCAGCACCAGGCCGCCGGCGAGCAGGAGGGCGGTCCGGTCCCGGGCGGGCACCCGGTCGATCTCGACCCAGTTGAAGTACCGCCGCGCGGCGCCCTCGATCGCCGCGCCGCAGTGGGGGCAGCGGTCCCCCTGGAAGTCGTCCCACGGGACGACGCCGTCACACTCCATGCAGTAGAAGTTGCGGGCCTCGCCGCCGCCCTCGACCCCCGGCGCGTGGTTGCGCTGGCGGTAGTAGTCGAGGGCCTCCGCGTTGACGGCGTCCCGGGTCCGGGACCAGTGGTCGTCGGACATGTTGCCGTAGCTCTTGGCCTTCGGGGTCGGGTCGTCCGCCATGGTGGGGGCCGGCGTGGGCCGGGGGCCCCGACCATAGCTCGCCCGGAGGCCCGCCGCGACGACCTCGGGGTCGGGCTCGAGAGTGCCCCCTGGGTCGGGCCCGACAGGGGCCCCAGGGTCGGGCTTGACAGGGGCCACGCCGATCATGATCCTCTTCGGCCCCTTCGCCCCTCGGGGCGGTGAGGACTGGTGGGCATAGCTCAGTTGGTTAGAGCGCCGGATTGTGGTTCCGGAGGTCGGGGGTTCAAGTCCCCTTGCCCACCCCATCCCCTCTCGCAGGAGGCCCCGCTGAGTGGCCCCGCTGAGTGGCCCCGCTGAGGGTCCAGAGCGGAGGAGCTCCCGTGCGAGGAGTCGGTGTCCCAGTCGATGGAGTTCCAGTCGGCGCGGTGCCGGATGGCGCCGCACGGGCCGGCGGCGGGCCAGGCGCCCGCCGGGTCTGCGAGGCGCAGTGTCCTCGCAGCTGATGGGACCCGGCCGCGGATCCGCTCAGCCGTTGATGAACTCGCGGGCGCGGGTCATCTCGTCCTGCAGCTCGTCCGAGAGCTGGCCGAGCTCCTCGAGGCCGAGCCCGGTCAGCTCGAGCGCCTTCTCGTTGATGCTGTAGCGGAGCGTGGACTCGTCCTCGGCGGCGGCGAGGTCCTGGGTGAGGATCTCCGCCAGGTGGATCGTGGCCGCGAGGGGGGCGCCCTCGCCGGCGAGCTCCGGGCTGTGGTGGTGTCGGATGACGTCCACGAGGACGTCCGGCAGGGACCAGCGGGTGGAGAGGCGCGCCCCGATCTCGGCGTGGTGCAGGCCCAGCACCTGGCGCTCCGCCTCCATGAGGTCGGTGCCGGAGAGGGCCATGCTGCGGATGTCCGCGAGGGCCTGGTCGAGGAAGCGGTCCAGGACGAGGTGCCCGATGTTCTCGAGCAGCCCGGCGGTGTACGCGCGCTCCGGGTCCACGAGGCGGTGCTTCGTGGCGATCAGCCTCGCGCCGATGGCGTTGGAGACGCACTGCTCCCAGCGGTTCTCCATGGAGCGGTCGCGGGCGCTGCCGTAGTCGCGGAAGTACTTCCCGGCGCTCGAGGTGAGCACCAGGTTGACGAGCGTGGTGACGCCGAGGAGGTTCCCCGCCTCGTGGAGGGAGGCGATCTCGCGCTGGAACCCGTAGTACGCCGAGTTGCAGAGCTTGAGGACCTTGGAGGTGATGCCCGGGTCCGTCTGGACCAGGTCGATCAGCTCGCTCGGGACGACGTCCTTCCGACCGGCGACCTCGAGGACGCGGGCCGCGACGCCCGGGAAGGGCTCGAGGCTGCGCATCTCGAACATGAGATCCTTGAGGGGGACGTGCATGGCAGGGCTGGCGCCGGGCGGAAGCTCGGACGCAGGGGGAACTTCGGCCGCGGCTCGCGCGGTTCTGGAGCGAATCGCCGCAACTCCGCGGGCCGCCCGCCGCGCCCCGGTGAGGCACCGGGATTCTCCTCATGAGGACTCCGAGGGCGGAGTCGGGGGAGGCGCGGCTGGGGCCGCCGGGGCCCTGCGAGGCCCGTCGCGTGCCCGGGAGGGCGATCTCAATACGCGCCAGCGTCGTCGAAGAGCGCCGCCTCGGCGGCGAAGCCCTTGAACTCTAGGGCGTTCCCCGAGGGGTCCCGCAGGAAGAGCGTCCCCTGCTCCCCGGGCTGCCCCTCGAAGCGCACGCGCGGGGCGATCACGAAGTCGCAGCCGGCCTCCGTGAGCCTGCCCGCGAGGGCGCGCCACCCCGGCATGTCCAGCACCACGCCGAAGTGGGGGATGGGCACGCGGTCCCCGTCCACGGGGTTCGTGTGCTCGGGGTTGGCGTGCTCGGGGCCTCCGCGCTCGCCAGCGTCCGCACCGAGCCCATCCGCGAGGTGCACCGTGATCTGGTGACCGCCCAGGTCGAAGTCGATCCAGCGCTCGGACCGCCGCCCGATCGCGGCGCCGAGGAGGCCGGCGTAGAACCCCTCGGCCGCCCCGAGGTCGTGGACCGGGAGGGCCAGGTGGAAGGGCCGGGGGCCGCCGCCCGCGGCCCTCAGCGCGTCGTTCCGATCGCTCAAGACCGGCCGCTCACAGGTAGGCGTCGTGGCCTTCCTTCTTCTGCTTGCCGAGCTCGCGGTAGATGGTCTTCGCCGCGTCGCCGTCCCCCTTGGCGAGGGCGGTCTCGAGGTCCACGAGGGTGGAGCAGACGGCGAGCATCCGCTTGCGGAAGTCGGCGCTGTGCTCGATGAGGGCGTCGCCCTCGAGCGCGGTCTCCGGCTCCGGCACGTGGTTGAACCCGACGAGCGCGGCGGCCTGCATCTCCTTGCAGAGCTTGAGCGCGGCGTCCTTCTGGTCGGGCTTGTTCAGCAGCTTCCGGATGCCCTTCATCCCGCTCTGGATCTTCTCCATGCTCTCGAGGAGCGGGCCGGCCTCCTCGTCGTCGTCCGCGGCCGTGGCGGAGGGCGCGGCGCCGTCGGGGCCGGGGGAGGCGGTGGAGGGGCCGGCGGCGTGGATCGCCAGGGCGAGGACCGCGAGGCCGGGGACGGCGAGCAGGGAGAGCTTCGAGCGCTGGATCATGGTCTGAGGGGTTGTGCGCCGGCCGGGGCCGGCGGGGGAAGGGAACCCGGGCCCGGGTCGTCGGGCGCGGGGCTCAGGGGCGCCCGAGGATAGTCTCCCAGGCATCGAGATGGGCCCGCGCACACGCTTGCCACGTGTAAGGAGCCGCCACCCGTCTCATCCGCGCCCGCGCGGCGTCGTCGGCGCTCTCCTCGAGGGCGTCCCGGAGCGCGCTGGCCACCGCCGCCGGGTCCCCGGCGTCCACGTAGCGCGCGTGCTCACCGAGGGCCTCCTGGAACGCGGGCAACGGAGAGGCGATCACCCCGAGGCCGTGGCGCGCCGCCTCCAGGGGCGTGACGGGCGTGGCCTCGCGGTGCGCGAGGTGCAGGAGCACCGAGGACCCCGCCACGGCGCCCGGCATGCGCGCCTCCTCGGGGGCCTCGATCCACCGCACGCGCCCCGCGACGGGCGAGGCGCGGAGCGCGGCGCGCAGGTCGCCCGCGGCGTCCCCGGGTCGGCCCACGAACAGCAGCCGCGCCGACCCCGCCCCCTCACCCAGGGCCTCGAAGGCGCGCAGGGCGGCCAGCGGCTCCCTCGAGCGGCGGATGGAGCCGAGGACCAGCACGTCCCGCGGCTCCCGGCGGGGGAGCCCCTCCGGCACGTCCCGCTCCCAGTGGTCCGTGCCCACGGGCACCCGGTGGATCCTCGAGCCGTCGACGCCGTGGTATCGGGAGAGGGCGATGGCCGCGGCCTCCGAGAAGACGAGCAGCCCTGCCGCCGCGCGAGCCTCCTCCCCGAAGGTCTCGGCGGCGCCGCTCCCGGGGACCGGGAGCTCGGCCACGGCCGCGGTGCGCACGCGCGCGCCCGAGGGGAGCCAGCCGGCCAGGGGTCCCGGGGCGGCGTGGTGGAAGAGGTCGCAGCCGCCGTCGAGGTTCCGGTGGGGCCCGACGCCGAGGCGCGCGCCGAGGGCGAGCAGCCGCCGCGGGAGGCGCAGCCGTCGGTGCTCGACGGGCTGGACGACCTCGGGTCCCTCGAGCCCCAGGGGGGCCCCCGCCATGGGGCGGGGCGCGCGGCCGACCTCCACGAGGCGCAGCCGGGCGAGGGCCGGGCCCGGCTCACGCACGAGGGCGCGGACGAGCTCTCGGACGTAGCGTCCCACGCCCGGGGCGTGGCCGGCGGCGGCGGTGTAGTCGAGGGCGACGGAGGCGCCGGCCCGGGGACGACCCGCGGCGCCCGCGGGGGGGCGCTCGCTCACCGCCGTCCCTGCTCCCCGCCCTCGCGCAGGTGGGCGAGGACCTCGGAGACGAGGGGGTCGGGCTCGGCGGCCTTGCGGGCCCGGATCTCTTCCAGGTCCTCGGCGGAGGGCGGGTCCCCGAAGAACCCGCCGTCCTCCTCGAACGCGCCGGAGAGGTCCTTCCACAGGGCCTTCATGAACGGGACCACCCACGGCAGCGAGAGCAGCACCGCCGTGTACTTGATGATCGCCTTCGTGGTGTCGTCCATGGCCTGCTGGAACCATCGTACGAAACGGGCCGGCGGCCCCGAAGCGCCCGGCGAAAACGTGCGGGGTGTCCGATCCTGCGTCAGTCCGGGTAAGGTCGCGCCTCCACCCCCTCCATCGATCCCGACATGACCGCAGCGAATCTCTCCGTCGCCCTCCTCGGGCAGCGCTTCATGGGCCGCGCGCACTCCAACGCGTGGCGGCAGGCCCCCCAGTTCTTCGACCTCCCCGTGCGGCCGGTCCTGCACACCATCGCGGGCCGCGACGCCGCGTCCCTGGACGAGTTCGCGTCGCGCTGGGGCTGGCAGGGGACCACCACCGACTGGCGCACGATCGCGGCGGACGCCGAGGTGGACCTCGTCGACATCGGCACCCCCAACGACGTGCACGAGGAGCCGGCCATCGCGATGCTGGAGGCGGGCAAGCACGTGGCCTGCGAGAAGCCCCTCTCGGCCACGCTCGACTCCGCGCGGCGCATGCGGGACGCCGCGGCGGCCGCCTCCGGGCGGACCTTCGTGTGGTTCAACTACCGCCGCTGCCCGGCGGTGGCGCTCATGCACGAGCTGGTCCAGGAGGGCCGCATCGGCGAGGTGCTCCACGTGCGAGGGACCTACCTCCAGGACTGGGGCGGACCGGACACGCCCATGCTCTGGCGCTTCGACAAGGACCGGGCGGGCTCCGGCGCGCACGGCGACCTGAACGCCCACATCGTGGACATGGCGAGGTTCGTGACCGGCCAGGACGTCGAGCGCGTGCACGGGGGGATCGAGGAGACCTTCGTGAAGGAGCGGAAGGCGGCGGACGGCTCCATGCACGCCTCGACGGTCGACGACGTCGTCGTGTTCCTGGCCACCTTCTCTGGCGGCGCCACCGCGTCCTTCGAGGCCTCCCGCCTCGCCTTCGGGCACCAGAACCGGAACACCCTCGAGGTCAACGGTACGAAGGGGTCGGTGCGCTTCGACTTCGAGGACATGAACGTCCTGCACTTCATCGACGGGACCGAGGACGCGCGGGTGCGCGGCTGGCGCCGGATCATGTGCACGGACGCGGCGCACCACCCCTACGCGGCCGCGTGGTGGCCGGACGCCCACGTGATCGGCTACGAGCACGGGTTCACCAACATGGTGGCGGACATCTGCGCGGTGCTCGGCGGCGGGGAGCCGCGGGTCCCGCTGCCGGACTTCGCCGACGCGTTCGAGACCCAGGTGGTCCTGGAGGCGGCCCTGATGTCGGCCCGGACCGGGGCGGCGGTGGACCTCGCGGGGCTGCGCTGACCCCCTCCGAGAAAAGCGCGTAAACGGTGGCCGGGACGGGGTCGGGGCCGGGGGCGATTCCCTCGCTCCCGGGTTACCTTGTTGCTTCTCCGTCCGACCCTCCCGCCGCGCGTCCCGCGCCCCGTCCCATGCTCCGCCACCCGCTCGCCGCCACCTCCCTCTGCGCCGCCCTCTGCGCCGCGGCCTCGGCCCAGTCCTTCACCTACTCGATCGACGCGGGCGCCAGCGACATCTCGGTCCAGAGCACGATCTCCCTCGACTTCTCCGGGAACCTGCGCGGCGTGTACGACGCCGCGGCCAACCCCGGCGGGACCCGGACCCTCCTCGGGCTCTTCGGGGACCCGGGGACGAACGCGGAGGTGCCGATCGCCCTCGGCCTCGGCGTCGCCCTCGACCTCGGCGGCGCCGCTGCGGGGGGCTTCACCCTCGGGTACGACGCCGCCACCGGCGAGGCGAGCGTGGACGAGCTCGTGGCCACCATCGGCGCGGGGTCCAGCTCGCAGTCGGACCTGACCCTGTCCCTCGCCTTCGACACCTTCCGGACGGAGAACCCCGGCTCGCTCTTCATCGGGGGCATCCCCCTCAACATCCCGATCGGGTCCGCGACGGCCTCGGACATCGAGATGGTCCAGTCCGGCCCCGCCCTCGGGACCGCGATCCCTGGCGCCACGCCGGGCCAGCTCGACGTCCTGGTGGCGGTGCCGGTGGACCTGAGCCTGGTCCTCGACCTCGGCCCCCTGGGCGGCGGGGCGCCCACCCCCGTCGGGCCGATCCCGTTCGTCCTCCCGATCCAGGGCGCCTTCGACCTGGCGGCGTGCGACACCCGGCTCGAGTCGTCCGTGAGCCAGACCTTCGACCAGACCCTCCCGTCGCCCTTCCCCTTCTCCTTCGAGGACCAGCCCCTGGACCTGCCCACGATCCTCCCGCCGGGCGCCACCGCGAACCTGCTGCTGACCGCCTCGCTCGATCAGCTCGCGCTCACCGGGGCCCTCGACGCGAGCCTCGTCGCCACCGCCCCCGACGGGCGCGTGGAGAACGTCTGCTTCGCCCAGGCCAACTCCACCGGCCTCGGCGCGGTCCTCCAGACCTCCGGCAGCCCCAGCGTGCTCAACGCCGACCTCGGCCTCACGGTGTCCTCCCTGCCTGCGGGCTCCTTCGGCTTCTTCCTGATGTCGCAGGTGGAGGCCAATCAGCCCGGGTTCGGAGGCAGTCAGGGCACGCTCTGCATCGGCGAGCCCTGCTACCGCTTCTCCAACGACGTCCTCAACAGCGGGGCCGTGGGCGAGGTGAGCTTCGCGCCGGACTTCGGGAGCCTCCCGATGGGGCAGCAGTTCGTCGAGGCGGAGTCCTGGGTCTTCCAGTACTGGTTCCGCGACGCGAACCCGCAGCCCACCTCGAACACCTCGAGCGCCCTGCGGGTGACGTTCTGCCGCTGACCCGAAGAGTCGGCCTCCTCGGCTAACATGAGAGCGCGGTCGCCCCCCTCGGGCGCCCGCGCTCTCCTCGTTCCACCCGAACCCCGACGACGCTCCCCATGACGCGCGCTGTTTGCCTCTTCACCGGTCAGTGGGCCGACCTCTCCCTCGAGGACCTCCTCCCCAAGGTCAAGGACATGGGCTTCGACGGCGTCGAGCTCGCCTGCTGGGGGGACCACTTCGAGGTCCAGCGGGCCCTCGCGGAGGACGACTACTGCGAGAAGAAGTGGGCGCTGCTCGAGGCCCACGGGATGGCGTGCTACGCGATCTCGACCCACCTGGTGGGGCAGGCCGTGTGCGACCGGATCGACGAGCGGCACGAGTCCATCCTCCCGCCGGAGATCTGGGGGGACGGCGACCCCGACGGGGTCCGGGCGCGCGCGACCCAGGAGGTGAAGGACACGGCCCGCGCGGCCCGGCGCTTCTTCGACGCCGCCCCGCAGCACGTCAAGGACCGCATGGCGCGGCCCGGCAAGGCCGTGGTCAACGGCTTCACCGGCTCGGGCATCTGGCACCTCCTGTACTCCTTCCCGCCGGTGCCGAAGGAGACCATCGACGCGGGGTTCAAGGCCTTCGCCGACGCTTGGA
>JASFWR010000264.1:0-5356 GCA_050049155.1 Planctomycetota bacterium
TGGGACCCGAAGCTCGTGCGCTGGATCCACGAGCTGATCGAGGAGCGCGCCTCGGGCGACCCGGGGTCGCGGGGCCGACGCTCGGCGAGCTGACGGCGGCCGTCAGCCGCCCTGCTGCTGCCGCGCGCGCTCGATGCGGAGCTCCGCCAGGAGCCGCGCGGCGGTGTGGGTGCCGATGTCCCGCTCGTCCGCGAGCTGGAACACCTCCTCGAGGTTGTCGGCGATCGTGTGGATCTTCGCCATGGCCACCTCCTCGTCGTAGCCACCCTCGTGGCGCTCGACGCTCACGTTGATGATCCCGGCGGCGTTGACGACGTAGTCCGGCGCGTAGAGGATCCCGCGCTTGCGCAGCTCGTCCCCGTGGCGCGGCTCGAGCAGCATGTTGTTCGCGCACCCAGCGACGATGGTGCAGGTGAGCCGGGGGATCGTCTCGTCGTTGATCCCCGCGCCGCGGGCGCAGGGCGCGTAGATGTCGCAGGGCTCGTCCAGGTGCTCCGCCTCGTGGACCGAGCGCAGGCCGTACCGCTCACAGAGGGCCTTCACCCGGTCCTCCTTGATGTCGCAGACGATGACGTCCGCCCCGCGCTCCTTGAGGAGCCGCGCCATCTCGCCGCCCACGGCGCCGACGCCCTGGATCAGGACCCGCTTCCCGGCGACGTCCGGGGAGCCGTGGCGGTGGTTCACCGCGGCCTCGATGCCGACGACGCAGCCGTAGGCCGTGTAGGGGCTGGGGTTGCCGGAACCGCCCTCCTCGCGGGACAGACCGGTCACGTACGGGGTCGTCTCCCGGACGTGGCGCAGGTCGTCGATCGCGATGTTCATGTCCTCGGCGGTGATGTACGAGCCGCCGAAGTCGTGGATGAACCGCCCCATGGCCCGGAAGAGCTCGGGCGACTTGGCCGTCTCGGGGTCCCCGATGATCACCGACTTCCCGCCGCCCAGGCCGGTGTCCGCCACGGCCGACTTGCGCGTCATCCCCTTGGCGAGGCGGACCACGTCGAAGAGGGCGTCCTCCTCGGAGTCGTACTTCCAGAACCGCATGCCGCCGAGCCCCGGACCGAGCGTCGTGTCGTGGACGGCGATCAGCGCGTGGAGCCCGGATTCTTCGTCGATGCAGCGCGCGACGCGCTCGTACCCCTCGACGGGGATGTCTGTGATCTCCATGCTTGGGCGGGACCGGGGATGGGCTCGGGAACCACCAGGCGCGGCCCTTTGGGACCGGGAACTGGATTTGGGGCGACGAGTCTAATCGAGACCCCGAGCGCCCAGGAAGCCAGCTGCGACACTTTGCAGCAACCTGACGCCGCCCCCACCCCCGGAAGCACCCTCCGAGTCCACAGGAGCCCCGTTGTCCCCCCCCGACCGATCCCTGCCCGCCGGCGACCCCGAGCGGCCGACCGACGGCGCCGCCCACGCGTCGGCAGGCGCGGCGGGCGAGGGGCCCGCGTGCGTGGTCCTGTGGGCGAGCGGGACGGACACCCGGCTCGACGGGGTCGTCCGCATGGCCGCGGTCCGGCGGGGCGAGGACGGGGACTGGGAGGCGCACGACTCCTACTGCTCGCCGTACGGCGACGACGCGGGCGCCACGCGGCGGATCGTGACCCGGTTCGGCGTGGGGTCGGAGTGCCTGGAGGGAGCCCCGACCAAGGAGGAGGCGTGGCTCGCGCTCCGGGAGTTCGTCGGGGCGCGGCCCGTGCTCGCCGACGACGGGCCCCTGCTGGAGTCCTGGGCGAGGACCCTCGACCGGGCCGCGGGCGTGGACGCGCCACCTCTGGACGTGATCGGGCTCGACGACGTGGCGGCCCTCGTGGAGCCCGGACACCTCTCCTCCTGCGCCCCGGCGGAGCTGGTCCGCACGTTCGTGGACCCCGAGGTCGCGCCCCGGCCCGCCGCGGCGATCCAGCCGCCCCACGTCCTCGCCGCGCTCGCCGAGGTCGTGGCGCGCTTCCAGGACCTCGGCCCCGTGGTCCACGCCGTGTGCGCGCGCAGCTGGAGGAAGGCGCTGGAGGGCCTCGAGGGTGAGGACCTCACCGCGAGCCGCCGGCTGGCGCGGACGCTGGACGTGATCGACCACCCCGAGCGCTGGGGCGGGGACAGCGCGCTGCTCGCCGGCGGGCGCCTGCGGTCCGGGGTCCTGTCCGGGGCGTCGTTCGACGACCTCGACGAGGACGACCCCCTCGCGATCCTCGAGCCGGCGGTGGCGAACCCGCCGGACCTCGACCCCGAGGCGAAGCCGCTCGACGCGGACACCGAGGACGCGGCGCCGTTCATCGACGAGGACCTCGTGCTCCTCGACGAGCTCTTCCGCACCCACCTGCCGGACCTGTTCAACGAGGGGCGCGCCCGGCGCCCCCGCGCGGAGCTCTACCGCAAGAGCCAGCACCGCGTGTCGGAGGAGGTGGCGCGCTGCCTCGGCTCCGACGAGCTGCTCCTGGTGCACGCCCCCACCGGCACGGGCAAGACGCTCGCCTACCTGCTGCCGGCGCTGATCTGGTCCCGGCGGTACGGCGTGCGGGTGGGCATCGCCACCTACACGCGTGCGCTGCAGAGCCAGGCGATGGAGCGCGAGGTGCCGCGCGCCCTCGCCGCCCTCGCGCGCGCGGGGCTGCCCGGCGGGTTCCGGGTGTCGATCCTCAAGGGCCGCGAGCACTCCCTGTGCTGGCGGGCGCTCCGGATCCACTCTCCCCAGGAGGGCGACGACCCCGAGACCTGGCTCGCCTGGACGTCCCTGGCCCTCTTCGCGGCCCGGGACCTGGAGGGCGACCTGGACCGCTTCCCGCGCCGCCCGCCGGTGCGGCTCATGGGCACCGGCGCGTACCGGACGGCGTTGCGCGCGCTGCTGGGCCAGGTGAAGGGGCGCAGCGGCTGCTGCTCCACCAAGGCGGACCGCGCGGTGTGCGCGGCGGAGACGGCGCGGCGGCGCGCGGAGCGGAGCCACGTGGTCATCACCAACCACTCCTTCGCCCTCGCGAGGCCCGAGTTCTTCCGGCGAGTGGTCTTCGACGAGTGCGAGCACCTGCACGACCAGGCCATGAGCGCGTGGAGCCACCGGGTCTCCTTCCCCGACATGCGCCGGGTCCTGCGCCGGCTCCACGAGCCGGGCGCCCGCTCCGGCGGGGGCCGCCAGCGCCCGGCCCTCGACCGCCTCCAGAAGAAGGTCCTGCCCGGCTCCGCCGCCCACGAGCGCCTGCAGGCGGCCCGCACCCTCTGGACCCAGGCCTCGACGGCCCTCTCCGACCTGGAGGCCCAGGTCCTGGGGTACGAGGGCTGGCGCAGCGGCGCGCTGGTGGGCCGCGGGGAGTCGGAGCAGCACGGGCTCTTCCGGGAGTACGTGGAGACCTGCGCCGACGCCGCGGGGATGATCACGGCGCGGGTGGCGTTGGAGTCGTCGCTCGCGCGGCTCGACGGCGCCCTCGCTCAGCTCAACGAGGAGCTCGAGCTCGCTCCGATCCGGCGCGGGGAGCGCATCCGGCGCACCCTCGAGCTCTCGCGGATCGACGTGGCGGAGGTCGGGCGCGCGGTGGCCTCCTGGCTGCCCATGGACGACGGGGTCCCGAGCCTCGGCGACCGGGTCTTCCACGACGTGGAGCGCAACGCGCGGGACGAGCCCGTGCTGGCGGCGCTCGTGCTCCTCCCCGGCGACGCCCTCGGGCGCCACTACTACCCCGAGCTCACCTCGGCCGCCTTCGTGTCCGCCACGACCCGCCTGGGGGGCAGCTTCGACAAGGCCCGCAGCTACCTCGGCCTCGACCGCGTGGCCGCGCGGGACCCGGAGACCGGCGAGGTGGACCACTCCGCGGGGTGCCACCGGGTGACCGCGTTCCACGCGCCGGAGGTGTTCGACTACAGCCGGGTCCTCGTGGGCGTGCCGCGCGGGGTCCCCTCGGTGCAGAACCGCGAGGCGTACCTCGACTTCCTCGTGCGCTACCTGCCCTGGTACGCGGAGCGCACCCGCGGCCGCATGCTCGTCCTCTTCACGAGCCTGCGCGACGTGCGGGAGGTGGGCGAGCGCGCCGCCGCGGCGTTCCACGAGCGTGGGCTCCCGCTCTTCTGGCAGGGCATGGACGCCGCGGGCAAGGAGGAGCTCTCCAGCCTCTTCCGCGAGCGGGTCGAGGCGACCCTCTTCGGGGTCGACACCTTCTGGTACGGGGCCGACTTCCCGGGCGAGACCCTCGAGACCCTCGTCCTCGCGCGGCTCCCCTACGGCGTCCCGGACCGCTACCACCACGCCCAGTGCGCCGCGATCGGCCGCAACGCGCAGCACCAGAGCATCTACATGCCCCGCGCCCTCGCGAAGTTCCGGCAGGGGTTCGGGCGCCTCATGCGCAAGGCCAGCGACCGGGGCGTCGTGCTCGTGCTCGACTCCCGCGTCACGGAGCGACGTCACCGGGAGTTCCTGGCGGAGCTCCCCGTGGAGCGGCCGGGCCAGTTCGACGCGGAGACCCGGGCCCGGCTCGTACGGGGCGACCTCGACCTGGTGGGCCGGGAGGCGTTCGCCCACCTGGGGCTGCTCTCCGACATGGAGCGGCGCGGACTCGAGGCCCACTTCACGGGCCGCCGCGCCCCCGACGAGCGCGCCTTCGCGCGCGCGGGCCGGGACGCGCCGCCGCCCCTCCTCGAGGAGGGGCTCACCGGGCCGATCGAGGTCGACCCGGACGACCTCCCCTACTGACGCTCTCCCCTACTGGCGCTCCTGCTGGCTCGGGCCGGATCCCACGAGCGACGCGCTCAGCGGGCGGCGAGGTAGGCCTCGGCCAGGCGCGCCCCGAGGGCCACGACGCCGGCGGTGGAGATCACGAGCTGCTTCTCCTGCGGCGGGAGGTCGTCGGCCACCAGGTGGAGCGCGTGCGCGTCCTCCGCGCACACGGCGGCCACGCTGGCGAGCGAGTCGATCGAGTTGACGTCCTCGTGGTCGGTGGGCGGCTGCTGGCTGACGAACCAGCGCAGCTCGTCGTCGCCGAGGTCCTTCCGGCTCGCCTCGATCAGCTCACGGAGCCGTTCCGGCGCCCCGCGACGGAACGGGCCCCAGGACATGTCGTTCTCGCCCACGTGATAGAAGACGCCCGCGAGCTCCACCCGGTGGCCGCGACCCTCGAGGTCGGCCACCGAGTCCTCCACGAACCGGATGAAGCGCGGGTACAGGTTGCGGCTCACCGCGACGCTCCCCTCGGGGGTCCAGTCGATCATCTGGCTCCCGCTGTGGGTGAACTTGGCGATGGCGACGTCCTTGACCCTCCCCGCGGCCAGCGCCGCCCCGAAGCTGACCTCGGGGCCGAAGGTGTCGTAGGGCCCGGCCGGGCCGAGGGGCTCCCAGCCGTCGGAGACCTTGAAGTCCCCCCCCACGCTGTAGCGGTAG
>JASFWR010000032.1:0-16304 GCA_050049155.1 Planctomycetota bacterium
CCAGGCGCCGCGCCGGATGATCGACTCCGGCAGCCGCGTGAGCTCGAGGCGCAGGCCCTCGAGGGCGCCGCCGCCGAGCAGCCGGCTCTCCAGGGCGGCGTAGCCCACCGAGCCGTCGGCGCCTCGCTCGACCTCCGGCGCGCCGCCCGGACCGTCGGCCTCCGCGGCGGCCTGCGCCTCCCGCGGGTCCATGAGCAGCCGGTCCGCCTGCGAGGGCGACCGGAGCGGGACGGGCGCGCGCAGGTGCACGGTCCCCGAGAGGCCGGCCCCCGGCAGGTCGAGGGCGCGGAGGTGGAGCAGGAGGGCGACCGACCCGCCCTCGAACTCGGCCCAGGACGAGCGCGCGGTCACCTCGAAGGGCCCGAACTCGGAGCCGAGGTCCACCAGCGGGACCCCCCCGGGGATCGGCAGCGCGGCGAGCCCGAGGGTCGTCGTGGGCGCGCCGCTCCCCGTGTGGGCCGGCGCGGGCCCGCGCACCGGCAGCGCCGCCACGGCCGCGGCGGTGAAGGCGGTGAACAGCGCCACCCAGCGGGCCGAGGTGGCGCCCCGTGCGCCCGCTCGGGCGAGGTCCGGGGAGGACTCGGGCTGGCTGGCGTCGGGCTGGACCATGCCCTCGTATCGAGCGCAACCCGCCGAGGACTGAACCCGCACTGCTGCCTCAGCGGCGCGGGCGCGGTCGAGGGCCGCCAGAAGGGAGGGGCGGAGGGCCGCTCGGAGGGCCGCTCGGAGGGCCGCTCACCGGGCCGCGGGGCCCCGCGCCGGTCCGCGGTCACCGGCGCTCGATCACTCGTCCTCGGCTGGGGCGGTCAGGGTGACGAGCTTCTCGCCCGCGCCCACCGCCGCGCCCGCGTCCACGTGCAGGGCCTTGACGACGCCGTCGCTCGGCGCGCCGATCTCGTTCTGCATCTTCATGGCCTCGAGGATCAGCAGGGGCTGCCCCTCGGTCACGGTGTCGCCCGCGGCGACGAGCAGCTCCACCACGACGCCGGGCATGACCGCCTTGAGGACGCCGCCCCCCTTGTTGGCGGCCCGCGCCGCGAGGTTGGCGGCCCGCTCGCGCTCGTCCTCGAGCTCGCAGTCGTAGCGGTGACCCGCGATGGTGATGGCGGTCTGGTGGGGTCCCCCCTCGATCGACATGGCGTAGCTCTTGCCGCCGTGGATCAGGATCACCTGCCCGAGGTTGTCGGCCTCGGCGTACTCGACCTCGCAGGGCTCCCCGTCCAGGTGGACGATGAGCTCCCCGAGCCGCTCCGTGAGCTCCACCTCGTGGGTGCGCTCGCCGATCTTGACGAAGGTCTTCACGACGCCACCTCCGTCGCGGCCGCGACGCCCGCGCGCCCCACGTGGTCCGTGAGCTCGGCGCGGGTGCGCGCCTGCCAGCCGGACCTCCCCGCCGCGCTCGGCGCGAGCGCCTTGCGCCGCGCCAGGTGGTGACGGTGGATCGCGGCGGCCACGGCGACGAGCCCCTCGTACTCCTCGGGGGACTGGATGGTCAGCCCCTCGAGGAAGTGGGTGTCGTAGTCGCCAGTGACGAAGCGCTCGTGCATCAGCACCTGGAGCGCGGCCGGCAGGCTGGTGTGCACGCCGCCGACGTTCATCTCGCGGATGGCCCGGATCATGCGCGCGATGGCCTCGCCCCGGTCGGCGCCCCAGACGATGAGCTTGCCGAGCATGGGGTCGTACTCGAGGCCGACCTCGAGGCCCCGGTACATGGCGGTGTCCAGCCGGACCCACGGGCCGCCCGGGGCGCGCAGGTTGTGGAGCACGCCGGTCGAGGGCACGAAGCCGTTGAACGGGTCCTCGGCGTTGATCCGCACCTCGATGGAGTGGCCTCGGATCGAGAGGTCCTCCTGGCCGTACCCCAGGGGCTGGCCGTCGGCGACCCGCAGCTGCTCCCGCACCAGGTCCACCCCCGTGATCATCTCCGTCACCGGGTGCTCGACCTGGAGTCGGGTGTTCATCTCGAGGAAGAAGAACTCGCCGCCGGACCAGAGGAACTCGACGGTACCCGCGCCGCGATAGTCCACGGCCTGCCCCGCGCGGAGCGCCACCTCCCCCATGGCCTGGCGGGACCGCTCGTCGAGGATGCTCGACGGGGCCTCCTCCACCAGCTTCTGGTGGCGGCGCTGCACCGAGCACTCGCGCTCGAAGAAGTGCACGCCGTGCCCGTGGCCGTCGAACATGACCTGGACCTCCACGTGGCGCGGCGAGTCCAGGTAGCGCTCGAGATAGACCCGGCCGTCCCCGAAGGAGGCCACGGCCTCCCCCGACGCCGTCCGGAAGGCGGACTCCATCTCGCCCGGCTCGCGGACGATCCGGATCCCCTTGCCGCCGCCGCCGGCCGCCGCCTTGATGGCGATGGGGTAGCCGATCGCCTCGGCCTCGCGGATCGCCGTTTCCACGTCGTCCACGGGGTCGACGAGGCCGGGGACGCAGGGCACCCCCGCCTCCTTCATGACCCGGCGGGAGGTGATCTTGTCCCCCATGGTCTCGATCGCGCCGGCGGGCGGCCCGATCCAGACGAGGCCCGCGGCCTCGACGCGGCGGGCGAACTCGGCGTTCTCGCTCAGGAAGCCGTACCCGGGGTGGATCGCCTCGGCGCCGGTCGCCTCCGCGGCCGCGAGGATCTTGTCCATGTCGAGGTAGCTCTCGGAGGGGAGCTTGCCCCCGAGCGGCACCGCCACGTCCGCCATGCGCGTGTGCAGGGCGCGCGCGTCGGCGTCGGAGTAGACGGCGATGGACTCGATGCCCATCTCGCGGGCGGAGCGGATCACGCGCAGCGCGATCTCTCCGCGGTTGGCGATGAGGATGCGTTTGAACATTCGGGGCGGGGCGGCGACGCGAAGCGAAGCGGGGCGAGATTGTCGGAGACGGCTCCCCCCCACGCCATAGGCAAGCCGCTGCAATCCGCCGCATCGCCCCGCCGGAGCGACGCGAACCCGCGGGCATGGAGGAGGGAGTCCCGATCCGGCGCCGCGCCGCTCTCGGCGCCGCGCTGCTCGCCTGGGCGCTGGCCGCGTGCGCCGGGACCCGCGCGGTCGAGGAGGTGCTGGAGACCGACCGCGCCGATCCGATCGCCCCGGCGCCCTCGGCGCCGGCGTCTTCCGCCGCTGCCCCCCAGCGAGCGTCCGCCGCGCCGGAGTCCACGGCGCAGCCGCCGTCCTCGTCGGCCGGGACCGCCGCCCCCACCGCGCCGTCTCCCACGGCTGCCTCCGCGGACCGCGCCGCGCTGGTGGAGCACGCGCGCCGCGAGCTGCAGCGCTCGAAGGTCGAGTGCACCGCCCTCCTCGAGCGAGCCCGGGCCGAGGACGCGAGCTACGAGCTCCTCATGGCGACCTCCCGGGCGCTCATCCTGAACGCCGACCTGCGGCTCCAGTCCGCCCTCGCCCTCGACACGGACCCCGCGGACCTCCCGCCGCCGCCGGACCTCATCGACCTCGAGGACGAGGTGTCCTCGGAGCTCAAGGCGGAGATCCGCTCACTCGCGACGAGCTCGGCCGCCTTCGCCGACCGCGCGCTCGCGCTCCGCCCCGGCGACCCGGCGGCGGAGCTGTTCAGCACCCTGGGGACGGGCCTCCGCCTCTGGTCGATGCCGACGCTCCAGGCCCTGGCGAGCGGCGCGGCGACGACGCTGCCCGGGCGCATCAAGACCCTGGCCGCGAACGCCCCCGAGCTGGAGGGCGCCTCCCCGCTGCGGCTCAAGGGCCGCTTCCAGTCCCGGGCCCCGTGGCCCTTCAAGGACCTGGAGGAGGGCGAGGCGACCCTGACCGCGGCCGTCGAGGTGGCGCCGATCCCGCTCAACCTGCTGTTCCTCGGGGACGCCCTCTGGCTCCGCGGCGAGGAGGAGGACGCGCGGGAGCGCTGGTCGGAGGCGGTCCGCGCCGAGGCCGACGCGGAGACCCTGGCGGCGGCGCCGCTCATCCGGGAGATCGCCCGGCTGCGCCTGGTGAGCGCTGGAGTCCGGACCGCTCGCTGAGGGCTCACTCCCCGGGCGCTTGGCCGTCCAGGAGCGGGGCCAGCGCGTTCGAGTTGTCGAGGGTGACCGCCACCGGGAGCCCGGCGAGCCGCTCCCGGGCCGCGCCGAGGGTCTCGGAGAGGCGCTCCAGGGGGCCGAGCCCCACCCGCTGGCCGCGCGCCCGTCGCTCCAGCACCGCCTCGTCCGCCACCACGGCGACCAGCGCGCTCCCCGCCGGGACCGCCACGTCGCCGTCGTCGAGCGGCAGCTCGTGGATCGGGAGCACGGGGTCCACGAGCACCGTGCCGCCGCCGTGGAGGTCGGCGATGAGCTGGCTCGCCCCCGCGAAGGGTAGGCCCGCCACGAGCACCTGGTCCGCGCCCTCGACGCGCTGGAAGAGGGCGTCGAGGGCGGTCTCCCTGCGGAGGCAGGCGGGCACCAGCTGCTCCATGCCGGCGAGCACCGCCTCCGCCTCGACGTCGTCCTCCGCTCCGCCGTAACCGCGGGGGATGTGCACGTGGGGCAGGCCGTTCTCCCAGGCCGCGTCCCGGTCCCCGGGTCGATCCCCCACCATCACGGCGCTGCGGGTGCCGAAGGTGTGGAGCAGGTCCTCGATCATGTCCGCCTTGTCTCTGACGCCGGGCGAGGCGAGGCAGCGGCCCTCCTCGATCCAGCGCGCGAGCCCGGCGCGGTGCAGCATCAGCTCCAGGTACTCGGGGGCGCAGTTCGAGGCGATCCCGAGGCGGACGCCCTGCTCCGCGAGGTCGGTGAGGGTCTCCGCGACGCCGGGGAGCAGGGCCGCCCCGTCCCGGGCGAGCTGGGCGTGCTCCTCCTCCATGCAGGCGGCGAGCAGGTCGGCGCGGGTGGCCGCGTCCAGATCGGCGAAGGTGAGGTCGAACGCCTGGTCGATGGGCAGGCCCACCATGCGCATCCACTCGGGGGCCCCGGGGACCTCGCGGGTGATCCCGCGCTCGCCGAAGAACCGCAGGGTCGCGGAGCGGGCGACGTCCGGCCAGAAGCCGTCGGTGGCCACGAGGGTGCCGTCGAGGTCGAACAGCACGGCGTCGAAGGGAAATCCGATCACGGGGCCGCATCGTAGGGAGCCCTGGCCCCGGTACGATCCCCCCCATGGCTGTTTGTGCCCCCCTCGCCGCCGCCCTGCTCGGGCTGCTCCCCGCCCTCCAGCCGGCGGGCGCCGGCCCCTCGGACGACGACCCCACCGCTGGCGGGACCGCCGCCGCCGTCGAGCTGCTGCGCGCGCTCTCCCGGGAGCCGCGGGTCCCCGGGACCGACAGCCACGAGCGGGCCGTCTCCCGGGTGGAGGCCGCCCTGCGGGCGCGGGGGCTCGACCCCGAGCGCGCGCGGGTGAGCGTGCCGAGGGCGGTGCCGACCCGGTCCGAGGTCCTGCTCTTCGAGGACGACATCGCCGCCTCCCCGTTCGCGGGCCTGAAGGAGCGCTGGGACCCCGCGGCGACCCCCGCCGATCCGCTGCCCGCGGCCTACGCGTGGAACCCCGACGAGGCGTCCGTGCGCGGCCCGGTGGTCGACCTGGGCGCCGGCCTCGAGGCGGACTTCGAGGAGGCCGCTCGCCTGCGGGTCCCCCTCGAGGGGGCCGTGGCCCTCGTCTCCCTCCCCGCCTCCCCCGCGAGCCGCAAGACGAACGTCCGGGGCATCGCGGCCCGCGCCGCGGCCCGCGGGTGCGTCGGCGTCCTCGTGGCTCCGGTCCGACCTGGACCCGGCCGCGACGACTTCGTGCTCGCCGACACCGCCGCGGCGAACGCGGGGGATCGGAACGCAGCAGCGTCCGGCCCCGCCCGCCTCGCCCTCCCCTGCGCCCCTGTCCGGAGCGCCGAGGCCGCCGCGCTCCGCGAGCGCCTCCGGGTCCGCCGCGTGCGCGGCGCCGACGGGCGCGCCACGACCCTCCGGATCGGGCCGGGCCCGGTGGAGGCGTCCGTCACCGTGGAGTGCCCCTTCGAGTCGGTGACCGCCTCCGTCCTGACCGTGACCGTTCCCGCGCTCACCGAGGGGCTGCGCCACCTCGTCCCCACCGACCACCGCTCCGACCAGGCCCTCGCCGGCGCCCCCACCGTCGCGGCGGCGGTGGCGGCCGCCGCCCTCCTCGCGGGGGAGGACCGTCCGGGGAGCACCACGCTCACCTTCGGCCCCCGCCGGGCGGCGCTCCCCGCGCCCGCCGGGCGCCCCGGCCTCGTGATCGACGCCGCCCTCGCGCCCCGCGCCGGCGCCCCGCTGCTGGTCCGCCTCGGCCGGCTCGGTCCGTCGCGCCTCACCCCGCGCATCGACGAGTTCCACGAGCAGCTCGCCGGGCGCCTCGCCGGGCAGCTGGAGGCGCGCCTCGAGGCCGCCGCGGCCTGGATCGCCTGCGGCCTCGCCGGGGAGGACGACCCCAGGCGCGCGGCGGGCGCGCGGGCCGCCCGGGGACTGGAGCGCCTCCTGGCGCCGCTGCCGAGCGAACGCTGAGCCGTTGGCGATCCTGGCGCGCTTCTTCCGCCGCTTCCTGCGGTACCGCGGCCCCCTGCTCCTGGGGCTGATCTGCATCCCGCTGGCCCAGCTGGCGGACGTGGCCATCACGCTGCTCGTGGGCGACGCCCTCGACCGGGCGAAGGACGCCGACGACGCCGAGTGGATGACCCGCGTGGTCACCTTGATGGGCCTCTACGCCGTCGGCCACAGCGTGCTGCGCTTCTACCAGCGCTGGCTGATCGTCGTGGTCTCCCGTCGGGTGGAGGTGGACCTCAAGCGGGAGCTGTTCACCAAGCTCGCGTCCCTGCCGTTCGCGTTCCACGACCGCAGCCGCTCGGGGGACGTGGTCTCCCGGCTGACGAGCGACGTGGAGGCGGTCCGGATGACGCTGGGTCCGGGGCTCATGTACACCCTCGGCGCGGTGGTCATCGTGCCCATCAGCCTCGCGATCCTCTACACGATCAAGCCGGAGCTCGCCCTCGCCATGGTGCTGCCCATGGTGGGCATGGGCGTCACCATGAAGCTCCTGACGGGGCGGCTGCACTCCTTCTCGGTGGCGGTCCAGGAGTCCATCGCGAGCATCAGCCACCGCGCCCAGGAGAACTTCGGCGGGATCCGCGTGGTGAAGGGCTACGCGCGCGAGGACCAGCAGGCGCGCCTGTTCGAGGCGACCAGCGCCGAGAACCGGGACAACCAGGTCGAGCTGGGCAAGGCCCGCGGGCTGACCCACGCGGCGGTCAACGCGTCCTTCGACATGACCTTCGCGGTCATCCTCCTCATCGGCGGCCTCGCGGCGGTGGACCGGACGCTCCCCATCGGCGACCTCTTCAAGTTCATCGACCTCACCATGAAGGTCTTCTGGCCGCTCATCGCGATCGGCTGGGTCCTCGGGATGCTGCCCCGCGCGGTGGCGAGCGCCGAGCGCATCGAGGAGCTCCTCGCGGAGGAGAACCCGATCCTCGACGGGGACTCCGACGTCACGGCGGAGGCGGTGCAGGGCGCCCTCGCCTTCGAGGGCGTCAGCTTCACGTACGAGCGCGGGACCGAGCCGGCCCTCCGGGACGTCAGCTTCGCCGTGCCCGCCGGGGCCACCGTGGGCGTGGTGGGCCCCACCGGCGCCGGGAAGTCCACGCTCCTCAACCTCGTCGGGCGGCTCTTCGAGGCGAGCGAGGGGACGGTGCGCCTCGACGGCACCCCGGTGCGGGACCTGTCGATCGCCGCCCTGCGCGGCTCCATCGGCTACGTGCCCCAGGACTCGTTCCTCTTCAGCGAGCCCTACGCCGACAACATCCGGTTCGGGGCCGACGGGCCCCTCGACGACGCGGAGGTGGACGCCCTCATCGAGCGCGTCGCCATGAAGGACGAGGTGGCCGAGTTCCCGGAGGGCAAGGAGACCCTCGTCGGCGAGCGCGGCGTCACCCTCTCCGGGGGGCAGCGGCAGCGGACGTGCATCGCGCGCGCGCTGGCCCGGGACCCGCGGATCCTGATCCTCGACGACTGCCTCTCGGCCGTGGACACGGAGACCGAGCGGGCGCTCCTGGGGAGCCTGCGGGACGCCGGCCAGGGGCGCACGGTGCTGGTCGCCGCCCACCGCCTCAGCTCCGTGCGCGACGCCGACCTCGTGGTCGTGCTCGACGCCGACGGGGCCATGGAGGCCATGGGGCGCCACGACG
The DNA here is from genome assembly GCA_050049155.1 of Planctomycetota bacterium. Lineage (GTDB taxonomy): Bacteria > Planctomycetota > UBA1135 > UBA1135 > Saltatorellus. Next base: position 8,110 of record JASFWR010000032.1, read on the forward strand.
AGCTCCTGGAGCAGGGCGGCTGGTACGCCGCCACCTGGGAGCAGCAGCAGCGCACCGAGTCCCTGTCGGCCGAGGTGGAGAGCGAGATCGGGAGGACCGGATGAGCGTCAGCGAGGTCGACCCGAGCGAGCTCGTCGCCACCAAGGCCTGGGACACCTCCCTGTTCCGGCGCCTGCTCGAGTTCATCCGCCCCCACCGCCGGCTCTTCGTGGCCAGCTTCGCGGTGCTGCTGGGGCTGTTCGCAGGGGAGCTGTTCGGGACCTGGATCTGGCGCAACGCCATCGACGGTCCGGTGGCGGGCGCGGCGGGCGCCGAGGACCGGGCCCCGTTCGTCCGGGAGCTCCTGGGCTGGGTGGGCCTGTACCTCGGCCTCGTGGTCGTGATGACCGCCCTGCGCTACCTGGAGACGTCGGTCCTGACGCGCACGGGCCAGGCGGTCGTGCACGACCTGCGCGCGCGGGTGTTCCGCCACCTGCAGCACCTCGACCTCGGCTTCTTCGACCGCCGCCCCACCGGCGCACTGGTGACCCGGGTCACCACCGACATCGAGAACCTCTCCGAGATGTTCACCTCGGGCGTGGTCGTGCTGTTCTTCGACGCCCTCAAGGTGCTCGTGGTCCTGGCGATCCTCTTCTCGATCAACGCCCAGCTGGCCCTGATCACCCTCGCCACCACGCCGCTGCTCATCGGCGTCTCCCTCGGCTTCCGCGGCGGCGCCCGCCGCGCCCACCGGGAGGTCCGCGCGCGCCTCGCGCGCCTCAACGGCTACCTGCAGGAGGTCCTGAACGGCATCCGGGTCGTCCAGGTGTTCCGCCGCGAGGAGCGCGTGGCCGGCCGCTTCAACGAGGCCCTCGACCGCTACTTCGAGGCGAACCGCCGGACGATCTTCCTCTTCGCGCTCTTCTACCCGGCCATGTCCCTGGCCGTGTACGTGATCCAGGGCGCCGCGCTCTGGGCGGGCGTCGTGGCGATCACGGGGGAGGCGCTCTCCTACGGCGCGTTCATCCAGTTCTGGCTCCTGCTCAACATGCTCGTCCGGCCGATTCGAGAGCTCGGCGAGCGGTACAACGTGCTCCAGAGCGCCTTCGCCTCGGCCGAGCGGATCTTCCAGGTCCTCGACACGGCCCCGGCCGTGGCCTCGGCCGCCTTCCCCGCCGAGGTCCCGTCCGCGGAGGGCGAGCCGCCGGCGATCCGCTTCGAGGACGTGCGCTTCGAGTACGTGGACGACACCCCGATCCTGAAGGGCGTCTCCTTCGAGGTCCCCCGCGGCCGGACCGTGGCCGTGGTGGGCGCGACGGGCGCGGGCAAGTCGACCCTGGTGAACCTGCTCCTGCGCTTCTACGACCCCCAGGCCGGCCGGATCACCCTCGACGACGTGGACCTCCGAGAGCTCTCCCTCGGAGACCTCCGGCGGCGCTTCGGGCTGGTGCTGCAGGAGGACTTCCTGTTCGCCGGGACCGTGCGCGAGAACCTGGTGATGGAGCGGGACGGGGTGACCGAGGCGTCCCTCGGGGAGGCCCTGGACGCCGCCCAGGCCCGGGATCTGCTCGGGCGCCTGGACGGCGGGCTCGAGGCGGAGGTCGCCGAGCGCGGGGCCACCTTCTCCACGGGGGAGCGGCAGCTGCTGGCCATCACCCGCGCCCTGGCCGCGCGGCCCGACGTGGTGGTCCTCGACGAGGCCACCGCGGCCGTGGACAGCGGGACGGAGCACCGGATCGAGCGCGCCACCCGCGCCCTGCTGGCGGGCCGTAGCGCCCTGGTGATCGCCCACCGGCTCTCGACCATCCGCGACGCGGACGAGATCCTGGTCATGGCCCGCGGCGAGATCCGCGAGCGCGGGACCCACGAGGAGCTCCTCGCCCGCGGGGGCCTGTACGCGAAGCTCCACGCGCTGCAGTTCGAGGAGCCCGCGGCCTAGCCGGAGCGGAGGCCCCGGGGCGGGTCCCTGGCCCGGTCGGCCGCGGTCAGCGCCTCCGCCGCGCACACCGCCACGATGGAGCCCTCCAGCCCACACGCCGAGAGCCCCGCGAGCGGTCACGCTCGCGGGGCTCTCCCGATCGGTCTGGCCCCACGGGGAATCCAGTGGGGAGCTCGTTGCGGAGCTCAGCGGCCCCGGAACTCGGCGATGGCGTCGCGCAGCTGAGTGCTGTCCGGCCCGGCGCCGGACTTGAAGAAGCGCGCCTCGTTGCCGTCCTTGGACACCACGTACTTGCAGAAGTTCCAGTTCGGCCGCGAGCCGGTGAGGCCCGCGAGCGCGTCGAAGAGGGGGCTGTCGCCGTCCTTGGTGCCGGTCTTGGTGAGCATCGGGAACGTGACCCCGTAGTTCGCCTGGCAGAAGGCCTGGATCTCCTCGGCGGTGCCGGGCTCCTGACCGCCGAAGTCGTTGCTCGGGACGCCGACCACCGTGAAGTCGTCGCCGCCGAGTTCCTCCTGGAGCTTCTGGAGGCCGGCGTACTGCGGGGTGTAACCGCACTTGCTCGCCACGTTGACGAAGACCGTGACCTTCCCCTGGAGCGCGGAGAGGGGCATCGCGTCGCCGCCGAGGGAGGTGGCGTCGAGGGAGTAGACGGTGCTGTCGGCGGCGGCGCTGGCGCCCTCGGCCCCGGCGTCCGGTCCGGCGGTGTCGGTCGCGGCAGTGTCGTTCGCGGCAGTGTCGCTCGCGGCAGTGTCGTTCGCGGCAGTGTCGTTCGCGGCGGTGTCGTTCGCGGCGGTGTCGTTCGCGGCGGTGTCAGCCGCGGCGGTGTCGGACTGGGAGGTGCCAGCCGCGGAGGAGTCGCCAGCGGCGTCGGTGGTGCTCCCGCAGGCTGCGAGCGCCGCGAGGAACGGGAGGCTGAGGAGGTGGGAGGTGCGCATCGGGATCCTTGGAAGGGGGTTGGTCGTGCGGCGGGCTGTTCGGCGCCGCTCCCCCGGCGGATGCCCCCCGGGGCCAACTCTCTCCCCTCCCCGTCCGTGAGCCCCCCGGAACGAACGGTGGCCGCGACCCCCGAGGGTCACGGCCACCTTACGGACACGGTCGGCGGGCTCAGCCGATGAAGGCGTCCAGCATCTTCATCGCCTGGTCGTCCTCGCTCCCGATCTCCTTGGCCCGGGTGGCGTACTTCACCTTGGCCTCGTCGTCCGCGAGCGGGCCGGCGCACCAGCGGGCGGCCTGGAAGTTGAGGCGGAACGCGAGCTCCTGGTCCTTGAAGCCAAGGGCGTGCACGCGGTCGAGCTCGGCCAGGGCGGCGCGGGCGGTCTCATCGCTGTTGACGACGGAGAACTTGGCCTCCGCCACGAAGTCCATCATCCCCAGCTCGTTCTTCGGGTCGAGGTCCCCGGCCATGGCCAGGTCGTCCTCGGTGGCGAGCCCGCTCTTGAGCAGGGCGAGCACGGTCCGCGCCTTGGAGCCCTTGGCGTTGTCCGCGTCGGCCGTGAGGGCGAAGCGCACCGGCGCGTCCAGGGAGGGGAGGAACGGCGCGCCCGCGGTGGCCTCCTCGTAGATCTCGATGGCGGCGAGCCAGAGCTTCCAGCGCGTCACGTCGTCCTCGGCCGCGGCGAAGTCGTCGGCGATGGCCTTGGCCGCCATCAGCTGCTGCCGGCCGGCGCGGAGCTCCGCCATGTGCTCCAGGTACTTCTCGGGCCCGCCGGCCTGGTAGCCGGTGCGCCCGAAGACCTCGCCGTCGGCGGTCATGAGCAGGATGGTCGGGAAACCGCGGACGCCGTACTTGGCCTGCAGCTCCTTGTTCCGCTCCGGGTTCGGGACCTTGGCCTTGATCTCCTCGTCCCGGGGGAAGTCGAGGGCGACCAGCACGTAGTCCTTCTGCGCCCCCTCCATCCACACGTCGTGCTGGAAGACCTCGTCGTGGAGGCGGATGCACCAGCCGCACCAGTCGGAGCCGGTGAAGTCCACGAGCAGGTCCTTGCCCTGCTCCTTGGCGAAGGCGGCGGCCTCGTCGTAGTCGTCGAACCAGGTCTCGTCCGCGACCGCGGGCGTGGCGAGGGCAGCGAGGCTGCCGAGGGCAAGGGCGGCGAAGGTCTTGATCATGTCAGCGGGTGGCTCGAGAAGGGGAAGCGAACCGACGCGCCCTCCGGGCGGCGGCGGTCGTCGGGCAACGAGGATGGGGCCCCTCCCCCGTTTTCTCCAGGCCCCGCGGCCCAGAATGCACAGATCGAACGTCCACGCCGGGCTCCGCCCCGCGGGCCCCATGGGCGCGGGCGCGGCCCGTCAGCGGCGCGCGTCGAGGACCGCCCAGGCGACGTCGACGATCGGCCCGGTCCGGGCGAACTCGCTGTTCGTCATCACCACCACCGCGCGCCCGGAGTCCGGGCGGACGGAGAGGAAGGTCCGGGTCTTCTGCTGGGAGCCGCTGTGCCGGATCACGCGCTCCTCGCCGGCCCTGCCGACGCCGAACCCGAGTCCGTACCGTGTCCGCTCGCCGTCGCGCAGGGTCAGCGGCGTCCACATGCGATCGAGCGCCTCGCGGGGGAGGAGCTCCTCCCCCATCAGGCCGCGGGCGAAGCGCGCCAGGTCCCCCACGGTCGAGATGAAGCCGCCGCCGGCGAGCTTCCAGCTCACGTCGCTGTCCCCCGAGGGCACCACCAGGGGCCCCGCCCTTCGGTACCCCCTGGCGCGGCCGGGGATCTCCTCCCACTGGTAGTCCGGCCGGAGCGTCGCCATCCCGAGCGGCGCCGCCACGCCGGCCGCGATCTGGTCCCGGAGCGGCGCCCCACCCGCGCGCGCCACCGCCGCGCCGAGGAGCATGTAGCCGTGGGTCGTGTAGCTGTACCGCGTCCCCGGCTCGAAGAGCAGGGGCGACGCCTTGAAGGCGTCGAGCGCCAGCACCTCGTCCACGAAGGGGTGCGCGACCCCGTACTCCCGCTCGGTGCGGATCACCTCGCCGTTGGAGTAGTGCACGATGCCCCCGAGGTGCCCGGCGAGCTGCCGCGGCGTCACGGGCCAGGGCTTCTCCGGGAACTCCGGGACGAGCTCCCGCACGTCCGCGTCCAGGTCGAGCTCCCCCGCGCGGGCCAGCTGGACCGCGCGCACCGCGACCAGGGGCTTCGAGATGGACGCCCAGCGGAACATGGTGTTCGGCCCGACCGGCGTCCCCGCCGCGCGGTCCGCGAGGCCGAAGTAGAGCTCCTCGATCCGCCCGTCGACGACGACGCCGACCGCGAGCCCCACGAGCCCCTGCCGCTCGAACTCCCTGCGCAGGGCGTCGCGCAGGGCGGACTCCAGGGGGAGCTCCGCGCTCGCGCGGGCCGCGGTCTCCTGCACGTCCGGAGCCCCCTCCCCGGGGGCCGCGGCGGCCGCGAGCGCCGCCGGCACGAGGCTCGCCAGCAGGAGCCGCTCGCCCCATGCCTTCAAGCCGACGCGGGCCTTCAGGGAGCGGCCGCGGCGCCGGGCGGTCACGTTCGGGACACGAGCCGGGGGCGGCCCGCGTGGGCGGCGAGGACCCGGGCCGCGGCGCCCACGAGCCGCTCGGCCGTGAGGGTCGAGCGGTCGGCGTCGCTGCGGTAGCTGCAGTAGTCGGGCGCCGTGCTGGCGACCTTCTCACCCAGCCCGTAGAGGTCGATCTCCGCGGCCGAGGTGGGCGCGAAGAAGGAGACGATGGGGACGTCCATGGCGACCCCCATGTGGAGGGCGAGGGAGTCGCTGGTGATCAGCAGGTCGCACAGCCCGACCACGGCCGCGAAGGTGCAGAGGTCGTGGTCGGTCCCGGCGTCGACGACGCGCGCCGGCGCGCCCAGCGCCGCGACGCCCGCGACGATCCGGTCGTTCCGCTCGCGCTCGGCCGGCCCCCCCAGCACGAGGAACGTGACCTCCCGACCGAGGGCGGTCGCGAGGCCGCCGGCGACCTCGACGACCCGCTCCACGGGGAGCTCCTTGCTCCGCCAGCGGTCGCCCGCCCCGGTGTTGAGCCCGCACACGAGCGTGGTGTCCTCGAGCCCAGCGCCGCGCGCGAGGGCCGCGGCCGCGGCGCGCGCCTCGTCGGGCAGGGGCAGCTCGGGCTTGCCGCTCTCCACGCCGAGCATGTCGGCGTGGATCGCAGGGTGCGTGCGCTGGTTCTCGCGCTTGCGGCGGTCCGCGGCCTCCTTGCCGTCCTTGGACAGCAGCCCCATCCCGAACCACTCCTCCACGTCGTCCGTGTACGTCGGGCGCCCCTCGGCGTCGACCGTGGCCCCCGAGAGACGCGCGGCGTCCAGGGACGCGGCGAAGGCGCAGAGGCTCTCCTCGTCGTCGAGGGAGAGGACCCAGTCCCAGCGGCCCCCGGAGCGAGCGGTGAGCGCGGCCCGCGCGGCCTCCAGCGAGGCGGGGTCCGACGGCTCGCAGGGGACCACCCCGGAGACGAGCCGGTGACGCTCCACCAGGGGCGCCGCCCCCGGCGCGACGAGCCAGGTGAGCTCCATGTCCGGGAACCGGCGCTCCAGCCCCGGGAGGACGGAGGTCGTCCTGAGCACGTCCCCGAGCGAGCCCGTCTTGATCATCAGGATCGAGGTCACGATCTCCACTTCGCCCCCGCCCGGCCCCGCGCTCAAGCCCGGCCCCGGTTTCCTGTCCGAAGTTCCCCTGGGGGGACCCGGCCCGGCGGCTCGGGATTCGGCCGTCGGGGTCTCAGCCGCCGGGGTCGGCGAAGGAGTCTCAGCCGCAGGGACCTCAGCCGCCGGGGATGGCGAGCACCAGCTCCACCTCGTCCCCGGGGAGGTGGAGGCCGGGTCGGGCCGTGGAGCTCCGCTCCCCCACCGGGACCACGGCGGGCAGGGCCCGCCCGCTGCCGTCCAGCAGCCAGGGCCCAGCCCCCGGGCAGGCCCCCGCGAGGGCCGCGGCCAGGTCGCCCGACGACAGCCCCGCCGAGGGCGCCGCGACCGGGATCAGGACCTCCCCGTCCACGTCGTGGGGCAGCCGCTCCGGGTGCTCCGCGAGCCGCGCGGCGAGGAGGCCCCTGGCCAGGACCCGCACGGCGCCGGCGGCCGCTGCCGGGGCAGCCGACGGCGCGGGGTCCTCGACGGCCTCCGCCGCACGAGTCCACTGCCCGCCGGCCCACTCCCCGCGGCGGGCGCGCGCGTACGCCTCCAGCGCGGCCGGGTGCCGGCGGCGCAGGTCCTCGGGGGGCTCGGGCGCGCCGCCGCGGAGCTCCTCGTGCACGGCGAGGTGCGCGGCCCCCGCGACGAGGAGGGTCCCCGCGGCCCCCCAGCCGCCCGGCCGCGGCGCGATCGCCTCCCCGAGCTCGTCGATCCCCACCACGCCGTCCGCCAGGAGCCCTGCCGCCGAGAAGGCGCAGAAGCCCGACACGTCCACGGCCGCCGCGAGGCACTCGTGCCACCGGGCGAGGGTGCCCGCGTCCTGCTCGGGGTCCCCCGTCCAGGGCAGCGGCGCGAGGAGCGCCTCGCGATCGGCGCGGTCGAGCCCTCCGGCCGTGAGGCCGAGCACGCTCATGCTCCGCACCGGCTCCGCACCGCGGACCGCCACGGCCTGGCCCACCTCGGCGGCGAGGTCACCGCGCGAGAAGGTCGCGCCCAGGCCGCCGGTGTCGCGGACGGCGAGGGCCATGGCGTGGGCGCTCCGACCGGGGGTGACCAGGTCGTCGAGGAACCCCTCCGCGTCCACGTCGCCGGCGCCGGCGAGGAGCCGCGCGGCGACCCGGGCGTCGACGCCGAGGTCGTTGCAGCGCTGGAGCAGGGCGAGCGGATCGCCGCGGTCCGCGAAGCCTTGCAGGGCGGAGAAGCGGCCGCCGACCCTGGGCGCCCCCGACGGCCCGCCGCGGCCCTCCACCTGGAAGGACCACCCGCAGGGCGTCGGGCAGCCGGCGCAGCCGTGCTTCTCGCGCGCCCCCGCCACCTCCAGGTCGGTCGCCCTCGTGGGCGCCAGCTCGAGGGTGCCCCCGGAGGCGCGGCTCAGGAGGCGCGGGGATCGGACGAGGGCTCGCTCCAGGTCCGAGGCGTCCCCGCCGGCACCCGCGGGGCTCGAAGGGCCGGGTCCGGACTCGACGGTCAGCGCGACGACGCCCGCGCTGGCGAGGGCCGCGCCGAGCCCGCCGCGACCGACCACGCTGGGCGCCGCGTCCGGGGCCGCGCCGTCGAAGCTCGCGAGGTTGGCGAAGGGCAGGCCGACGTCGGCGCCCGGCCCGCCGGTGATCACGTGGCGGGCGCCGTCCCCCGCGAGGACCCGCGCACGCGCGCGGGTCCCCTCCGCGAGCAGCGCCGCGGGCGCGGGC
>JASFWR010000266.1:0-5342 GCA_050049155.1 Planctomycetota bacterium
GCATCGTCTACAAGGTGCTGTTCCTCTCCTTCAGCTTCCTCGGCTCGGTGATCACGGCCAAGGCGGTGCTCGACTTCGGGGACCTCATGATCCTCGGGATGGCGATCCCGAACGTCCTCGGGGTCTTCTTCCTGACCGGGAAGGTCAAGGAGAAGCTCGACGAGTACATGGAGCTCAAGCGGTCCGGGCAGATGTGACCGGGCGGCGCCGGGGGAGGGCGCGCTTCCTCCCGGCGCCTGCCTCGGCCGCTCCGGCGGCCTGGGCCCCTGGTGCGCCCTCCTTCCGGGGAGGCCTGTGTCCGTGCCCGTGAACCCGCGCCGCGGTGAACCCGAACCGCTCGGTTCCTGAGCCGCTGGCCCCCCCTCCGGACGCTCATGAGTTCCTCCGGGCCGGGCCTCCCGCCCGGCCCGCTGGCCCTCGGCACCCCCTTCTGGGTCGCCCGCTGGATCACCCCCCGGGGGGGCGCCCGGCCCCGCGTGCCCCCCTTCGGTGCAGCCCCTGCGAATTCCCCCGGGGGCCATCCAACGACCTGCCCGTTCGTCCGATACTCAAGTCATGAAGCTGCAGCTGGCAAGCCTCCTGATCGCTCCTGCCGTCCTCGCCGCCGTCGCCACGCCGGGCGCGCTCGCCCAGGACGACGAGCCGTCGGACGACGGCGTCGTACAGCGGGTCCTCGGCGCCCTGCCCCCGAAGACCCAGCGCCAGTACTTCTCCATGGCGGACGCCAACGGGTCCGAGTGGATCTCCTTCTCGGAGGCCTCCGCGACCATGCGCTTCGACGCCGCCCGCTTCCGGGTGTTCGACACGGACAACGACGGGCGCCTGACCCTCCAGGAGTTCAGCGAGTTCGTGAACGCGGAGGCCGCCGCCGGCCGGACTGTCCGGAAGCCCAACGTCCCGGCCGGGCTCGTGAAGCCGCCCGCCCGCAACGCGGAGCAGCTCCGCACCGCCTACGACATCGACCTCGACGGCGCGGTGAGCGCCCTGGAGCTGGAGCGCCTGCTCATCGACTACCAGGGCAACTCCCCCGACCGACTCGACGCGGCCACGACCCTGGACCGCCACGACTCGGACGGCTCGGGCGTGCTCGAGACCAACGAGCTCGACCGGATCGCCTCCCTGATCAACCCCATCGCCGGCGAGGCCCGCAAGGCCCGGCGCAACCCCACGGGCCGGTCGGTGATCGACCTCTTCGGCCGCCCGGTGGATCGCGGGGAGAACATCCCGCCCCGGATCCGGGGGCCGGTGCCCACCTTCCACCGCCTCGACGTCGACCGGGACGGCTTCGTCAGCATCGACGACCTTGAGCGCCTCGAGGGCACGATCTTCGCCCCCGTCCGGCTCTCGAGCGTCCTCGCCACCCTCGACGTGGACGGGGACGGCCGGATGAGCGAGGCCGAGTTCCTCGCCGCCATGACCCCGCCGGCGCCCGAGCCCGCGCAGCTCGAGGACGCCGGGCCCGAGGACGCCGAGCCGACGGCCGCGGACGCCGCGTCCGACACCTCGGGGCAGTGAGCGCCCGCCGGCGCGAGGGGCGAGGCTCGTCCCTCGCTGGCGGCGATCCGGGGCTCAGCCCTTGTCCTCGGGGACCGCGGGCTCGGTGAGGCCGGCCGGTTCCGGGAGCGGCTCCCCGGCGGTGAGCGCCTTGAGCCAGAAGCGCGCCCCGCGGAACCACTCCTTCCACAGCCGCTCCACCTCGGGCCCCGCCTCCTCGCGCAGGGCAGCGTCCATGCGCGTGCGCAGCTCGAGGTTGAGGGTATCGAGGTGCCGCTCGAGATCGAGGGGCCGCGCGTCGGCCACCGCGAGGGCCGCCGCGCCCACGGCGACCGCGGTGCGCCGGAGCTCCTCCGGGTCGACCATGTCCATGCGGTCCAGGCTCGTGTGGAACGTGTAGTCGGTGAAGTGCCAGAAGAGCGCCGCGGCGCGGCCCGTGGCCAGGAAGGCGTCCAGGTCCCCGCCCCCCTCCCACGGGTGCTCCCGGGTGGTCCAGCGGCTCCCGCCACGGGCCGCCTCCGCGTAGCTCACGTCGATCAGGGCCTCCCGGCAGATGATGGCGAGGCCGTTGGGCACGATGTCGGCCACGGCGACCTCACCGGCTCCCCAGGGGGTGTGGGCGTCCGGGAGCAGCGGGTGGACCGCGCCCGGGTCCCAGCCCCGCTCGAGGAGCGCCATCGCCCCCGTGGCCTCCGCGTCCGCGGCGATCATGTCCGCCACGATGGCCGCGACGGGCGCGCCGCCGACCTCCTCGACCGCGACCGCTCCGGCGCCGATCTCGACGCCGAGGACGAAGCTGATGGAGCGGCGCGGCCGCTCCATCGCGCCCGCCTCGATCGCTCGCTTCATGGCGAGCGCGAGCTCGGCGACCCCGCCCGCCCCCGCCGCGTTGTCGTTGGCGCCCGCGCCGTCCACGTGACCGAGGACGAAGACGACCTCCTCGGGGCGCTCGCTCCCCGCGATCGTCGCGATGACGGTCCGCAGCGGGCGCGCCTGCGTGGACACCTCGGCCTCCAGGTGGACCATGGTCCCGAGCTCCGACGCCCTGCGGAGCAGGGCCCCGACCCGCTGGGACACGTGGAAGCTCGGAGTGGTCGAGCCAGGGCGGACCTGGTCGCTGAAGATCGCGTCGTAGTCCCGCTTCTCCCCGGAGGGGTCCACGCAGTAGGGGTACAGGTAGTCGGAGATGATCGCCACCGCGCCCGCCTCCGCGGCCGCGGGCTCCACGGCCCGGAGGGGACGGTCCGTGAGGAGCACCTGGCCGGGCTCGAGACCCTCGAGCCCGACGGCGAGGGAGGCCTCGAGGTCACAGCCCGGCGCGCCCACGGGGAGCATCACCCGGCTGGGATCGCGGGGGTCCTCGAAGCGGACGAGCTCCACCTCGAGCCCCTCCCCCTCCCGGCGCTTGACGCCCTTCTTGCGGGCCTCCTCGATGGCGGCATCGCTGGCGGTGGCGGAGAGCCGAGCGGAGCGCGGGGTCCAGCTGGGGGTCTCCATCTCGCGCGTCGCGACCGAGAGGTCGTACCCGTCCGCGGCGCCGTAGCCCGCGCCGAAGAGCGCCGCGATGATCCGGTCGATGGACTCGTCGTAGCCGTCGCTGGCGGGCGCCCTGTAGAAGCCGTCGAGGAAGGCGGCGATCGAGATCGCCGCGTCGGTGTCGAAGGCGTCCAGGAGCGGGTGGACGAAGCGGGCGGTCCCCGTCTGGTCCTGGTCCACGGGCGGGCCGTCGTGGTCCCCCACCACGGGCGAGCGCTGGGCGAACTTCTCCGGCAGGGGCGGGCCGGCGGAGGAGCCGCAGGCCCCGAGGGTCGCGGCCAGGGCGACCGGCGGGAGCGCGCGGCGCAGCCTGGGAGACATCAGGCCTCCCCCCGCGCCCCGAGCGGGCGCTCCAGCAGGAGCCCGAGCCGCAGCCGGGCCTCGTCGCTGATGGCGTCCGGCGCGGTCAGCACCGCGGTCTCCAGGGCGGTGTGGCAGGCGCAGGGACCCAGGGCGGCCACCTTCGGCGCCGCGAGCCGGACGGCCTCCCGGGCGTGCCCCACGTTCCGCGCCATGACCTCGAGGATCGCCTCCACCGTCACGTCGTCGTGCCCCTCGTGCCAGCAGTCGTAGTCCGTGGACATGGCGAGGGTCGCGTAGCAGATCTCCGCCTCCCGGGCGAGCTTGGCCTCCTGGAGGTTGGTCATCCCGATCACGTGGGCGCCGAGCCCGCGGTACATGTTGGACTCCGCGCGGGTGGAGAACTGCGGCCCCTCCATGCATACGTACGTCCCGCCGTCGTGCACCCGGACCCCGGCCTCCGTGGCCGCGTCGCGCAGCGCGCCGCGCACGGCGGGGCAGACCGGGTCGCCGAACATGACGTGCGCCACGACCCCGCCCTCGAAGAAGGTGTCGGCGCGGTGCCGGGTGCGGTCGATGAACTGGTCCACGGCGACGAAGTCGCCGGGGGGGATCTCCTCGCGGAGGGACCCGACCGCGCCGATGGCGAGGATGCGCGTGACACCGAGGCGCTTCATCCCCCAGACGTTCGCGCGGTAATTGATCTCGGAGGGGCTGATGCGGTGACCGCGCCCGTGCCGGGGGAGGAAGACCATCCGGACGTCACCGAGGCGGCCGGTGACGAAGGCGTCGCTGGGGTCCCCGAAGGGCGTGGAGAGCACCACCTCCTCGATGTCGGTGATGCCGTCGATCTCGTAGAGGCCGGAGCCGCCGATGACCCCGATGGAGGGCTCCTCGGCGACGGGCTGGGAGGACAGGTCGGACATGGGCGGGATGATACGACGCCCGAGAGCGCGCGCCCCGGGTCAGTCGCCCGTCCCTGGGACCGGCCCCGCCGTGAACGACGCCACGGCGGTCAGCGCCGCCGCCCGGACCCGCCCCCGCGGCCCGACCCGCGGGCGCCTCCCCGGCCTCCCCCACCGCGCCGGGAACCGCCGCGCCGGGAGCCGCCCCGTCGTGAACCGCCCCGTCCGGAGCCCCCCCGCCCGGAGCCTCCCCGCCCGTAGCCTCCGCTGCCGGAGCCCCCACCCTCGAAGCCGCCGCGCCCGCCTGCGTCGGCGTCCTGCCACTCGCGGTCGTCCTGCTCCCCGCGTCCTGCGAAGCCCCGCCCGCGGCCACCCCGGCGGCGACCGCGCCTGCCGCCGCCGCGTCGGCCCCAGCCGCCGCCGTCGCCGGCGCCGCTGCGCCGTCCGTCGCCGCCCTGGCCGCCGCGACCCCACGGCGCGTCGCCGCGCCGATCGTCCCGTCCCTCGCCCCCGCTCCCGGGCCCCACGAGCCGCCGCAGGACCATCGTGGCGTACGCGCCGCGGGGCAGACCGAAGGACAGGCGCAGCATCTTTCTGCCGCGGAACTCGTTGTCCTGCTCCGCCGGGCGGACCCGGAGCTCCAGGGGTCGGACCACCGCGGGCCGGTGCTCGGGCTTGAGCTGGAAGCCCGGCACGTCCGGCAGGGCGAGCTCGTCCGGGCGGAGGCCCATCCCCTCGAGCACGCGCTCGTAGAGCCGCCGCTGCTCGGCGTCCACGACGCCGTCCAGGCGCTCGCCGGGGAGGACGAGGCCCTCGTGCCACGCCTCGGGGAGCTCGAGCTCGAACTTCGGGAAGCGTAGCTTCCCCTCGATGCCCGACACGCTGAACCGGTCGGCGCAGCGCTCCTCGATCCAGAGCGCGAGGGCCCGGTTCCAGAGGTGGGACTGGAACGCGTACAGGTGGATCAACCGCTCGCGCGTCCCCACCCGCCCGAAGGCGCCGGCGAAGTCGTCGTCGTGGCGCTTGAGGTGCTCGAAGACCGAGTGGTGCCGCCCGAGCTTGCCCGCGATGGAGCGGCAGGCGGACCAGTTGCCCCAGCTGCGCCAG
>JASFWR010000265.1:0-5342 GCA_050049155.1 Planctomycetota bacterium
CGGCGCGGTGCGCTGGACCCGCGAGATCACCAAGGAGCGGGGCCTCATCGACCCGGCCCTGCGCGGCCGGGCGGGGTCCTTCGCCACCACCACCATGCCCCTCACGGTGGACCGCTCCACGGGGCACCTGCTGGTGGGGACGAACGTGGGCCTGGTCGCGGCCTACGACGTGGCGGACGGGCGCCTGGCGTGGGCGCTCCGGACCCAGCGTCGCCGCGCCTCGGATGGCGGCTGGCCCGGGTCGCGGCCCGCGCTCCTCGTGGGCGACGCCGCGTGGTTCACGCCCTTCGACTCGGAGTTCGCCTACGCCCTCCCCGTGGGCCCCGCGCCCCTCGACGGGGACCTGCTCCGCGAGCCGCCCCGGGCCCGCCGCGGCGCCCTCGACCTGGTCGCGGTCCGACCGGGCGCGCGCGCGCCGGAGGCGCCCTCCGCCGATCGCGTGACCGCGCGCGAGCCCTCGCAGCTCGTGCTCCTCGGCAGGGACGGCCGGCACAGCGCGGTCCTGGTGGAGGAGCCCGACGGCACCCGGCGTCCGGCGACGTACCTGGCGCCGGACGAGCGCTTCGCCGGGCGGCCCGCCCTGGGCGGCGGCGGGCTGCTCTTCGCCGGGACCCAGGAGGTGGGCGTCCTGAGCCTCTCCGGGGACCTGCGGCTGGTGGCCGCGGCCCCCCTCCCGAGCCGGGGCGCGGGGCGCGGCGGCGACGTCCTGCTGCGGGGTGACAGCGTGCACGTGGTGGGCCGCGACACGATCTGGATCTGGGACCTCGAGTGACCCGCGGGGCGAGCCCCCGAACGGACGGCCCCCGATCCGCGACGCGGCCGCGCTCGGACGCCTCTCGAACCCTGTAAAGCTCCGGTCGCGGTTCGGGGAGAGGCCCGCGCCCGGCTACGGTAGGGGTCCGCGTTCGAGCCCCCCACGGCGCGGTTCCCGTCCCCGCGCGCCCCGCGCCGCGTCGACGCCGGCCTCCCCTGCTCGCCGGTACGGAACCTGCCCCGGGGATTCGGCGGCCCGCGGCGCTCACCGAGCGTCCCGCGGCCCGTATGCGCGTCTTCTCGAATCCGATCCGAACCCCGGGACGACTTCCCAGCATGCTCGAATCCAAGCTCGAACGCCTCCGCACGGTCCACTCGTCCATGAAGGACGAGCTCCAACGAGTGATCGTCGGTCAGGAGGACGTCCTCGACCAGCTCCTGCTCGCCATCCTGACCCGCGGGCACTGCCTGCTCGTCGGGGTGCCGGGCCTCGCCAAGACGCTCATGATCTCGAGCCTGGCGCGGACCATGGACCTGTCCTTCAACCGGATCCAGTTCACGCCCGACCTGATGCCCTCGGACATCACGGGCACGGAGCTGCTCCACATCGACCCGGAGACGAGCGCGCGCTCGTTCCGCTTCGAGGCGGGCCCGCTCTTCGCCAGCGTGATCCTCGCGGACGAGATCAACCGGACGCCGCCCAAGACCCAGGCGGCCCTGCTCGAGGCGATGCAGGAGCGGCACGTGACCTCCGGCGGGACGACCCACCCCCTGCCCGACCCGTTCTTCGTCCTCGCGACCCAGAACCCCATCGAGCAGGAGGGCACCTACCCCCTGCCCGAGGCCCAGCTCGACCGCTTCATGTTCATGGTCCAGGTCGGCTACCCCGACGCGGACGAGGAGCGCGAGATCCTCAAGCGCACCACGGGCGGCGGCGGCGCGGAGGTCACCAGCGTGGTGTCCGCCGACGAGCTCCGCGAGCTGCAGGACGCCATCCGCGAGCTGCCGGTGGCGGACGCGGTCTTCGACTACGCCCTCGGCCTCGCGCGCGCCACGCGCGTGCGCGCGGGCGACCCGCTGCCCTTCATCCGGGAGAACGTGTCCTGGGGCGCCGGCCCGCGGGCGAGCCAGTTCCTCGTGCTCGGCGCCAAGGCCCACGCGGCCCTGGCCGGTCGCACCCACGTGGCCATCGAGGACGTGCGCGCCGTGGCCAAGCCCGTCCTGCGCCACCGGATCGTGACCAACTTCACGGCCCAGGCCGAGGGGATCACCTCCGACCACCTCATCGACCGGCTGATCTCCGAGGTCGACCCGTCCCAGGCGGTCGGCGCGGGGCTCCCCGGCGTCCGTGACGAGTCCGCCAGCTGAGGGCCCACGCGCTCACCTCCGTGGCCCGTTCCAGCGGCACCATCGACCCCGCCGTCCTCGACAAGCTGTCGGGGCTCGAGCTCGTCGCCCGACGAGCGGTCGAGGGCTTCATGGCCGGGGTGCACGCCTCGCCGCAGCGCGGTAGCTCCGTGGAGTTCGCCCAGCACCGGGCGTACGCCCCCGGGGACGAGGTGCGCAAGGTGGACTGGAAGGTCTTCGCCCGCTCCGACCGCCTCGTGGTGAAGGAGTACGTGGAGGAGACCAACCTCTCCCTCAACCTGCTCGTGGACGCCTCGGAGTCCATGGGCTTCGGGACCACGGGCTGGACGAAGTTCGACTACGCCCGCTGGGCGGCCGCGGCCCTCGCCCACCTCGTGCTCGGCAAGCGCGACACCGCGGGCCTCGTGGTCTTCGACGACGGCCTCCGCGCCAAGGTCCCCCCGGGGAACGGCGCTCCCCAGGAGGCGGCCATCCTGCGCTCCCTGGAGGAGGCCTCTCCGGGCGGCCCGACCGCCGTGGGGCAGGTGCTCCAGACCCTGGTCCCGCGCATCCGACGGCGCGGCATCACGGCGGTCTTCTCCGACTTCTTCGACGAAGTCGACGGGGTCCTGGAGGGCGTGCGCCGGCTGGTGCACGAGGGGCACGAGCCGATCCTCTTCCAGATCGTCGACCCGCTCGAGACCACCTTCGACCTCGACGCCCTCGTCAAGCTCGAGGGGCTCGAGGCCACCGGCGACCTCAAGATCGACCCGAAGGCGATCCGCGAGGCGTACCTGGAGGAGATCCGGGCCCACACCAAGGAGCTCGCCCAGCGCGCGCGCGCGCTCTCGGTCGACTTCGTCCACGTCGTCACCGACGAGCCCCTCGACGCCGTCCTCTCGGCCTACCTGTCGCGCCGCCTCTCCCGGGCCCGCGCCGGCGGCTGAGCCGCGCCCGCTCGCCGTCCTCGCCAGCACCGTCCACTCCACCCGCACGTCTCCCCTCGAAGGCCCCCTTGATCGAAGGCTTCCTGAACCCAGGACTCGCGATCGGCGCGACGCTCGCCGCCGTCCCGCTCGTGATCCACCTGCTGAACCGCCAGCGGCACCGGCCGCAGCGGTGGGCGGCCATGCGGTTCGTGCTGGCGGCGTACCGCAAGACCCGGCGGCGAGTGCAGCTGGAGAACCTCCTGCTCCTGCTGCTGCGCATGCTCGCGGTGGCGGCCCTGGCCTTCGCGGTGGCGCGCCCCTTCGCCGCCGGCGACAGCCCCCTGGCCGGGCTCCAGGAGGAGCGCAGGGACCTGGTGCTGGTGATCGACGCCTCGGCGTCCACCGGCTACCGCGCCGAGGTGGAGAGCGTCCACGACCGGATCATGGAGCGGGCGGGCGAGCTGCTCGACGGGCTGGAGCTCGACCGCGGCGACCGGGTGCGCCTCGTCCTGGCCGGCGAGCGCCCCCGGGTGTACCCCTGGCTCGACGCCCAGGAGGCTCGGTCCGCGCTGCAGGCCGTCGCCGAGCCCCTCGACGAGGCGCTGGACCTCGCGCTCACCCTCGGGGAGGTGGCCAGCCTCGCCGAGGAGGAGGCCGGCCGCGGCGCGGTGGGCGACGTCGAGATCCGGCTCCTCAGCGACCTGCAGGCCAGCGCCTTCGTCTCCGTGGGCAGGGCGACGGACGACGAGGGGAGCGCCCGGCCCGCCCTGGCCGAGCAGCTCGCGCGCCTCGAGGCCCTCGACCTCGCGGTCCTCGTGGAGGACCTCGGCCCCCGCGAGCTCACGCCGCCCAACCTGTCGGTGGACTCGATCCTCGTCCTCGGCGAGGGGCCCCGCGCGGGCACCCCCTTCGAGGTCGCCGTGGGCGTGAGCAACCACGGGGAGCGGGAGCTCCTGGCCGAGCGCGTCGCCCTCCAGGTCGGCGGTGAGCGGCAGCCCAGCCTCCGCGTGGACGTGCCCGCCCGCGGGAAGGCGGAGGTCGTGTTCTCCGTCACGCTGGAGGAGCCGGGCTACCACGACCTGGTGGCCTCCCTCGAAGGCGACCGGCTCACGGTGGACGACACCCGCGCCCAGGTGGTGCTCGCGCCGCCCCCCCTCGAGGTGCTCGTGGTCAACGGCGCCCCCGCCGACCGGGTCGAGGAGGACGAGGCCGGCTACCTGCTCGCCGTGCTCGAGCCCCCCACCGACGAGCTCGACGTCTCCGGCGGTGACGCCAGCCCGTTCCGGGTGCGCACCGTCTCCCCGGCGGAGCTCGAGGCCGCGGACTCCCCGATCGAGGAGGCGGACCTGATCGTGCTCGCCAACGTGCCGGCCGTGCCCCGCGCGGCGGTGGAGCGCCTCGAGGAGCGCGTCGCGGCGGGAGCCGGGCTGCTGATCTCCGCGGGGGACCGCCTCGGGGACCTGCGGAGCTGGAGCGAGGACCTGTTCCGTGAGGACGGCACGGGGCTGCTGCCGGGCGAGCCCGTCCGGCAGGTCTCGGCCGCCGACCGGACCCGCTACTACCGGGTGAGCGAGTTCGACGAGGAGCACCCGGCCCTGCGGTTCTTCGGGGACGAGCGCTGGCGCCCGCTCCTGACCGAGACCCCCTTCTACGACTTCGTCGCCGTCACGCCCTCCCCCACGGCCAGGGTCCTGGCGAGCTTCGACGACACCGCCCGCAGCCCGTTCCTCCTGGAGCGCCCCTACGGCGACGGCACCGTGGTCCTCTGGACCAGCAGCCTCGACCGCGCCTGGAACCGGGTCCCCGACTCCCCGGGCACGTTCGTCCCGCTGGTGCTCGAGCTCGTCCAGGACCTGGGCGCGCGCTTCGAGCAGGAGCGCAACCTCCCCGTGGGCGCGGGCCTGGAGCTCGTCGTGGACGGCTTCCCGCGCGCGGCGACCCTCGTCTCCCCCTCCGGCGGCCAGCGCCCCATCGAGGGGGACTCCACGGAGCGGCCGGACCGACGCTGGACCCTGCCCATGCTGGACGGGAGCTGGATGGAGTCCGTCGGCGTCTACGCGGTGCGCACCGAGAACGCTCGCACCGAGCCCATCGCGGTCCAGCTCGACACCCGTGAGAGCGACCTCTCACGGGCGACCGCCCTGGAGGTGGAGGCGATCCACCCCGCCCTGCGCGTCGCCGCCGTGGACGCCGCAGGGACCGAGGCGTCCACCGAGGCGGCCCCGCGCAGGGGCGAGCTGTGGCGCTGGCTCGCCCTCTCCGCCCTGCTGTTCCTGGTCGCCGAGTCCCTGTGGGGCGCGTGGATCGGGAGCC
>JASFWR010000267.1:0-5335 GCA_050049155.1 Planctomycetota bacterium
CATCGCGGAGGCGGTCACCGCGGCCTCGGTCGCGGCGCTCCCCGGGATGGACGAGGCGCTCGTGGAGGACCTCCAGCGCCTGGGCATCGAGTCCTTCGCCGCCCTCAGCGCGGCCGAGAGCCTGACTCTCACCCGGGGCCTCGGCGTGACCTTCGCCCAGGCCCGCCGCCTGCGCTTCCTCGCCCGGCGCGCGGCGGCCGAGGGGACGCCCTGGCCCGCTCCGGCCCCGGCCTCGACCCCGGCCCCGGCGGCCCCCGCCCAGGAGACGCCCGCGGACGAGATCCCCTTCGGTGAGATCCCCGAGGTCGAGGTCCCCGAGGTCGAGGTCCCCGAGGTCGAGGTCGCTGTCGAGGAGCGCCCCGTCGAGGAGGCTCCCGTCGAGGAGGCTCCCGAGGTGGCCGAGGATTCGGAGCCGAGCACCGCTCCCGACCTCATCGAGGCTCCGAGCAGCCCGGCGGCGCGCGCCGCGCTGCCCTTCGCTGCGGCCATCCTCCCCGAGACGCCCCCTCCCGCCGAGCCCGTCGCGGCGGTCGCGCCCGGGCCGCCCCCCGCGCCGGCCCCTGAGCCGGAGCTCGCGGCCGCTCCCGGCCCCTCGAACGAGGCACCCGCGAGCGAGGAGCCCGCGGAGGAGGCCCAGGGGGTCCGCGTGGACCCCTCCGAGGTGAAGGCCCGCCCGCGCTTCGGCGACCAGTTCGCCCGGGCGGCCCGCGAGCGCCGCGCCCGGACGGAGCCCGGCCGGACCGTGCTGGGGTGGAACTTCGAGATCCCGCGCCCCGAGCCCGAGTCGCTCCCCCTCGCCTCCCTCTCCGCGGGGGCGCCCGAGGAGGACCGCGAGCCCGAGGCCGTGGGTGGGGGAGCGCCCGCCCCCGACGAGGACGCCGGCGGCCCCTTCGCCGGCGCCTAGGAGCGCACGGGGCCGCGTATACTGCGGGCCTCCCGCGGCCTGCTCATCGCCGCGGGGCCCCAAGATGAACAGCCTCATCAGCGAATCGCGCGGCCGCCCGGGTGACGACCCGATCTTCACCATCAACGCCGCGGCGAACGCCCGGCGCGCCCGCGGCGAGGCCGTGGTGAACGCCAGCCTCGGGGCCCTCCTCGACGACGACGGTGGGCTTTCGGTCATGCCGACGGTGTTCGAGGCCTTCCAGGCGGTCCCGGCGCAGCAGGCCGCCGCCTACGCGCCCATCGCGGGGGACCCGCCCTTCCTCGAGGCCGTCCGCAGGGACGTGTTCGGCGACGGCGAGATGTTCGAGAACTCCGTGGCGGCGGCGACGCCCGGGGGGACCGGCGCGCTGCTCAACGCGATGATGAACTTCCTCGAGCCGGGGCAGTCCATCTACACCTCCAGCTACTACTGGAGCCCGTACCGGATCATCGCGGGCCACAACCGCCGGGGCGTCGAGACGTTCCCCATGTTCGACGAGGGGGGCGCCTTCCACCTCGAGGCCTTCGAGGCCGGGCTCATCGATCAGCTGGGCCGGCAGGGGCGGGCGCTCGTGCTCCTCAACTTCCCGTGCCACAACCCCACGGGCTACACCCTCGACGAGGGGGAGTGGCAGGGGGTCGCCGCCGCCCTGGGGCGGGCGTCCGAGCACGGCTCGGTGACCCTGGTGGTGGACCTCGCGTACGCCAGCTTCGGCGCCCAGTCCCCGTCCGTCTGGGTGGACGCCATGGCCTCGGTGTGCGACCGGGTGGCGGTGCTCGCGGCCTGGACGGCGTCCAAGTCCTTCGCCCAGTACGGCGCGCGGGTCGGCGCCCTCGTGGCCTCCATCCCCGACCCGCAGCACCGCCAGGACGTGGCGAACGCGCTCAGCTACAGCTGCCGCGGATCCTGGTCCAACTGCAACCACATGGGGCTCCTCGCGGTGAGCCGCCTGCTCACGGACGACGCGCTCCGGTCCGCCGTCGCGGGGGAGCGAGCCTCCCTGGTCCGGCTCCTGGGGGAGCGGGTGGACGTGTTCAACGAGGAGGCCGGGCGCCACGGCCTCGCCTACCCGCGCTACGAGGGCGGGTTCTTCGTGTCCGTCTTCACCCCCGACGCCAAGGAGACCGCGCGGGTGGCCGCCGAGGAGGGCGTGTACGTGGTGCCCATGGACGGCGCCGTGCGCGTGGCCCTCTGCGCGGTGCCCAGGGCGGACGTCCCGCGGCTCGTCGAGGTCGTCTCCAGGGGCGTCGACGCCGCCCGCAGCTCCGAGCGCGCCGCCCACGCCTGACCCGTCCCGCCGACCCCGCTCCACGCCATGACCTCGATCAGCCAGCAAGCCCCCGCCACGCCGCGAGCGGGCCGAGCCCACGAGTACGGGGATCGGGTCCACATCCTCGAGGACGCGTGGTCCGCGGCCGCGACGGCCAAGCTCAGCTCCCCGGACTGCACCCACACGGAGCTCGTGCAGGTGGTCCGGGCCCTGACCACCCGGCTGGCCACGGCCGCCTTCGGGGCCGAGCTACCTACGGCCGCGCGGTCGGTCACGACCCGCATGGCGGCGAAGCACGGCGCCGTCGGGACCTGGCACGGGGAGGCCGCCGACCCCGCCGCGCGGGTGGTGGTGCTGGACATCATCCGTGGGGGGATGATCCCCTCCCAGACCTGCTTCGAGCTCCTCAGCCTGGTCCTGCCCATCGAGTCCCTGCGCCTCGATCACCTGAACATGCAGCGGGTCGCCGGCGAGGACGGGCACGTGGACCGCGTGGAGCTCACGGGCAGCAAGGTGGGAGGCTCCATGGAGGGCGCCACCCTGGTGATCCCCGACCCCATGGGGGCCACGGGCGGGACCATCCTCCGGGCCCTGGAGCACCTCCGGGCCGAGCACGGGGTGCCGGCGAGAATCATTCTCATCCCGCTCATCTGCACGCCGGAGTTCCTGCGAGCGGTGCTGGGGATGGACCTCGACGTCTGCGTGTACACCGCCCGGGTGGACCGCGGCATGTCGCCGCCCGAGGTCCAGGCCGCGCCTCCCGGGGCGCGCTGGGCGGAAGAGCGCGGTCTGGACGACGAGGACTACATCGTCCCCGGCGCCGGCGGCGTGGGGGAGGTCCTCAACCAGTCCTGGGCCTGAACCTCACCCTTCTCAGGGCCGCCCTCGGCCGCTAGGCTTCTCGCGTCCGCAGGGCCCCGCGGAGCGAAGACTCCCCCGAACCCCGAACCCGATATCAGGAGAGATCCATGGCCTACGTCGTCGCCGAACCGTGCGTGAAGTGCAAGTACACCGACTGTGTCGACGTGTGCCCGGTCGACTGCTTCACCGAGGGTGAGAACTTCCTCGCCATCAACCCGGACGAGTGCATCGACTGCGGCGCGTGCGTGCCCGAGTGCCCCACCGAGGCGATCTTCGAGGAGACCGAGGTCCCCGAGAAGTGGGCCGAGTACGTCGAGCTGAACGCGAAGCTGGCCGGCTCCTGGCCGTCGATCACCGAGAAGAAGGACCCGCTCCCCGAGGCGGACGAGTTCAAGGACGTCGAGGAGAAGCGCGACCTGCTCTCCGAGGCCTCCGCCTGAGCGGCTGACCCCGCATAGGGCGGGAGTTCACCCCAGGTTCCAGCAGGGCCGACGCCCGGCACTCGTGCCGGCGTCGGCCCTGCTCGTTGACGCTCTCCTGGAACGGGAAGCCCTCCGCGGTGAGCGGGGGACGCCGCCCGAGCGGGTGCCCGTCCGCGGCGGAGGGTGGTGATCAGGCCTCGCCCGCCCAGAGGGACTCGAGCGTCGCCTCCGCGCTGGCCGCGACCTCGGCCACCACCGCGGGGTCGAACGGGTCACCGAGGCCGGCGTCGCGCACCAGCTCGCGGAACCCCTTCGAGCCGCCGGCGTCGCAGAGGCGCTGGTACGCCTCCCAGGCGCCGCTGGGATCGCGGAGCGAGCGCTCCATGAGCTGCAGCGCCACCAGCTCCGCCAGCACGTAGTCGATGTAGTAGAAGGGATACTGGTAGACGTGGAGCTGGGCCTGCCACGCGGCGCCGTCGGAGCCGTGGGGGACGCCGTCCCAGTCTCGCCAGGGCAGGTAGCGCCGCTCGAGGGCGCTCCACATGCCGTGCCGCTCCGCCGCGGAGGCGGCCGGCGTGGCGTAGACCTGGTGCTGGAAGTGGTCGATGGCGCAGCCGTAGGGGAGGAAGGCGATCTGCTGCGCGAGGTGCTCGGCGCGGAAGCGGGGCGCGGCCTCGCCGAAGAAGCGGTCCATCCACGGCCAGGTCAGGAACTCCAGGGACATGGAGTGGATCTCCGCCGTCTCCGACGTGCAGCGCCGCTGGTCCCCGAGCTCCAGCGCCGCGTGGCTGCAGTACCCCTGGTAGGCGTGGCCCATCTCGTGGGTGAAGACGCGCGCGTCCCCGGCGGTCCCGTTGAAGTTGGCGAAGATGAAGGGGACGCCCATGGAGGGCAGGAACGAGCAGAACCCGCCGGCGCCCTTGCCCTCCCTGGCCTCGAGGTCCAGCAGCCCCTCCGCGCGCATGCGGTCGAAGAGCTCGGCGAGGCGCGTGCCCGCGACGCCGTCCACCTCCCGGAACATCTCCGCCGCGCGGCCCTCCAGCCACGGGGCGTCCCCGCCGGGCGTGGGGGAGTCGCCGGGGCCGTGGACCCCCTCGTCGAAGACGCTCAGGTGGTCCAGCCCCAGCGCGCTGGCCTGGTGGGCGCGGATCCGGGCCGCGAGCGGGACCACGTGCTCCTCGATCGCGGCCCGGAACCCGGCCACCTCGGGCGGCCCGTAGTCGGTGCGGCGCATGCGGTCGTAGGCGAGCTCGGTGAAGTTCGAGCGGCCCAGTCGGTCGGCGATCCGGCAGCGGACCCGGACCAGGTCCTCGAACTGGCTGTCCAGCTGCTCCCGGTGCTCTGCGAACCAGCCCCAGCGCGCGGCGGCCGCGGCGCGGCGCCTCTCGCGGTCGGGGCTCGTGAGGTGGGCGGCCACGGCCGGCAGCGTCCGCTCCTCGCCGTCGAACATCACCCGGGCGCCGCCCGTCAGGGCCATGGCCTCGCTCTGGAGCCGCTGTTCCTCCGCCAGGTCCGCGCCGATGACGGGGTCGAAGCTGCGCAGCTCGCAGCCCCAGCGCGCGAGCACCGCCCTGCCGAAGCGCTTCGCCAGGGCCGCCCTCTGGTCGGCGCCGACCGCCGCGAGGCTCGCGAGGAAGACGCGCCGGGCCTCCGCGAGGTCGGCGGCCGCGCCGTCCAGGCGGGCCTTCGCCGCCCGGGCCGCCTCGTCGGCGGTGTCCTGGCGGAAGCGGATGGACTGGGAGGCGCTCCAGGTGGACTGGTCCGCCATGGCCGCGTCCCACTCCAGCACGGCCGCGATCGCCTCGTCGGCGGTGGTCGCGGACTGGAGCCGTTCGGAGGCGGCCGTGGCGAGACGGA
>JASFWR010000268.1:0-5307 GCA_050049155.1 Planctomycetota bacterium
GGCTCGCCTCCTGGGCCCGGGGGCGTCCCCGCTTGGGTCATCGATCCACATCGCGCCGGACCATACGGAACGCCGGGGTCCGGGTGTGAGCCGATTCACGGCCGGGATGGGTCCGACGAGCGGGGCACCCGGAGGGGCGCGGCGGAGCCGGGACCGGCCGTCCTGGGAGAGGCCGCGGAGGACCCGCCGCAATGCGGGCCGGCGGGGACAGGTGCGCCCGAACGCCGCTGGAGGGGCGCTGGGGCGGCCAGCTTCGCAGTTCAGGAAATTCCTGCCCGATCCCTGGGAACGTCTCTCGGACACACTACGTCTCGGTTGGAGACGAGGGAGCACGTCGCTCGCCTGCCCGGATCGGTCCGCTGGACGGCCCGATCCCAATCCCCGGAAACACCCCCCCGAGATGCGTCCCGGGGGCCCCGGGGTCGGATTCCGAAAGTCGGCTTCATTTCGAGGCAAGCGCGCACCGATTCCCTTCTCACCGCGGTGGCGGGAGCCCCCCGCTCCCCCGCCCCACGCTCGCGGCGCAGCCGCGCACCTTCCACACGCCAATGCGAGTCCGCTCGCGCCTCACCGCCGACTTCCTTATTCAGACCATGACCTCCTCCGATCAACCGCGTTCCGTCCTGTGCCTCGGACTCAACGACTCGGACCGCAGCCGCGTCTCCGAGGAGGCGCACCGCTTCGGCTGGCTCATCCGCTTCGCCGCCAGCGCCTCCGACGCGCGGGCCACCGGGAACGGCCGTCGCCCCGACCTCGTGCTCTTCGACGCCCAGTCCGCCGACGAGGCCGCCTCCGAGGTCGTCCGCCAGTGCACCGCCCACCCGCTCCTCCCCGTGAGCCACGCCGCTCCGGTCGAGGCCGCGCCGGTCGCCGGCGCGCCGGTCACGGGCGCCGAGCCCCAGCCGGTCGACGACGGCAAGGTCCTCCTCAAGCCGGGCTCGATCCACCGCTTCGAGGACTACGAGCAGCAGATCCTCCGCCACGCCCTGGAGACCACCTCCTGGAACGTGAAGCGCGCGGCGCAGCTCCTCGGCATCGGTCGCGCGACCCTCTACCGGAAGATCGACCGCTACAAGCTCCGCGAGTACCAGCCCGAGCGGAACGCCGGCTGATCCAGCCAACCCTTCGGACTCCCCCGCGTAGACCCCTCGGGCGCCGCGGCCAGGTCCGTCGACCAAGGCGGCGCCCCGCTCCCACCCGGGAGTGAGGCGCCGCCTTCCGTACAATCCAGGGCCGCCACGCCCCGCCGCCACCGAACCCCGAACGATGCACCACGTCACCTGGCTCATTGCTGGCCTCGCCGCCGTCCTGTCGCCCCGGGCCGAGGCCGCCTCGCCCCTCGTGCCGCAGGAGCCCTCCCCGGTGAAGTTCGAGGAGCTCGACCTCGAGTCCGCCACCTCGCGGGCGGAGCGGCTCGAGAAGTTCCTCGTGATCCTCTGGGTCCAGGGTCCGGACTCCCCCGCGACCCTCGCGTTCCGGGACGGGATCTTCTCCGACACCGGCGTCCGCAGCTGGCTCGAACAGAACGCCGTCACGGTCCGGATCGACGCCGACGTGGACCGCAAGGGCGCGCGCAAGGCGGTCATCAAGCGCTACCCCTGCGTGGACATCATCGACTTCGTCCGGGGCGGTCGTGTCGGCCGCCTCATCCGGGGCGACAACGCCTTCGACTTCCTGGCCACGGTCTACGGCGCCGCCTCGGACCCGACCGAGGCGAAGAAGCCCACCGGGGAGGAGGCCAAGGAGCCCTTCCGCTGGCTGGCCTGGGCGAACGCGCGCGCGCGCGCGGGCACGAACGAGGGGACCAGCGACGCGGTGAACGGCTACACGTGGTGCCTCCGTCGCGCGGACGACCACCGGCCCGGCTTCCGCGCCCGCTACCTGGAGTTCCTCCAGGAGCGAATCGCCTCGGCCAAGATGCAGGCCCCCGAGGCCGTCGACATCCTCCTGGCGGAGTCGAACCTGCTGGCCGAGCGAATGCTGGCCGGGGCCGGGACGCGGCAGACGGCTTACGACTTCGTGCGCGTCAACAAGTGGCGGCGCAAGGAGCTCGAGACCCGCGACCTCTTCATGGAGCTCCGCGGCCGGGGCGAGGCCCAGGAGCAGGCGCGCGCCTGGCTCTTCGCGGACTCCGTGGCCGCCCTCGGCCGGTACCAGCAGTACGAGGAGATCAACAGCTTCGTGGGTGACCGGGCGGTGGAGCTGTTCGCCAGCCGGATCGCCAGCCTCCAGGCCCTCACGGCCGACGCCGCGCCCGAGGAGGGCGAGGAGGGCCCGGAGGTCGTCCCGCCCCTCCCCTACAGCGTCCCGGACACCCGCGGGGTGATCATCGAGCAGGCCTCGTGGGTCTTCGAGGCCCAGCTCGCCGCCGGCCGCGGGGAGGACGCCCGGGCGTTGTTCGAGCTCGTCATCGAGCACTACCCCATCGCCCGCTCCTTCGGCCTCTTCATGGAGCGGGCCCTGCGGCTCGAGCTCTGGAAGTTCGCCGGCGAGATCGGGGACATCGGCATGGGGACCCTGGACGCCAAGGGCCAGAAGCGCATGGAGCGCCTCCTTCAGCGGATCCCGCCGCCCGAGGACGACGGCTCGGATCGCTGACGGGCCCACCGGGCGCCACCCGGTACATTCTGGCCCGCTCCCGACGCGCCCCACCGCTCACCCGTGTCCAACGAACGACCCGCCGAACGACCCGACGCCCGCGCGCCGTGGTCGGTGATCCTCCCGGCGGTGGCCTTCGGGGTGTCGCTGCGGGCGCTGCTCCTGGTGCTCTCCCAGCCGCTGGACATCCAGTCGGACGAGGGCAACTACCTCTACATCGCCCTGGGCCTCGAGCACTTCGGCCTGTACCTGGACCAGCACCGGTACCTCTGGCCCCCGGCGTTCCCCTGGCTGCTGAGCCAGGCCATCGGGCTGTTCGGCCAGGAGGGGATCGAGGTGGTGCGCTGGCTCCAGGTCGCGGCCTCGGGGGTGGTCGGCGCCATGACCATGCTCTTCGCGTGGCGGCTCTTCTCCGTGCGCGCGACGGTGGTGTGCGGCGTCCTGTGGGCCCTCCACCTGCCGCTGGCTGCATACACCCACCTCCTTTGGAGCGAGCCCCTCTTCCTCGCGCTCCTCCTGCCCGCGCTGTGGCAGGTGCTCCGCGCCCTGGACGCCTCGGAGGGGACCATCGAGGGCTCGCCCCAGCGCCGGCTCCTCCTCGCCGGCCTCCTCCTGGGCTGCGCCCTCTGGGTGAAGGAGTGGCCGCTATTCCTGCTGCCCCTCCTCGCGGGCGTGGTGCTCGTCCGCTCCTGGCGCGCCGGGGGCCGCGTGGCCCTGCAGCGCGCGACCCTGCTGCCCCTGACGGCGCTCGTGGTGATCCTCCCCTGGACCCTCCGGAACGCAGAGGTCTACGGCCGCTTCACCCTGGCGGGCGCCACCCTCGGGGAGAACGTCTACATCGGGCTGAACGGGCGCTACATGAACTTCGACCTGCGGGCGCTCCGCAAGCCGCTGACCGCCCGCGGCCTGCAGCCCATCGAGTCGTACAGCCGGCGCGCCTTCGTCCAGCGCGCCCGCACGGACGAGGGCGAGCCCGCCCCGGACTGGGAGCGCCAGGAGGAGGTCTTCCACCCCATCGATCGGCAGTCGGAGCAGCTCCGCCTCGGCCTCGCCTACGCCGCGGAGCACCCCGGGTGGACGGTCCGCACCCGGATCAAGAAGCTCAGCGACCTCGTCACGCCCATGTCGTTCTTCACCCGGACGTACGCGCTGGAGCGCTTCCCGGAGGAGAGCGCCCTGAGCGGCCCCCTGCGGGCGCCGCTGGCCCTCTACTCCATGGTGTTCTCCGCCGCGCTGATGCTCCTCGCCGCCGGCGGCTACTTCCTGACGCTCCCCCGGGGGCCGGGCCGCGACCTCGTGACCCTCGTGCTGCTGTACGTGCTCGCCACGGGGACCCTGGTGGCCATGTCCCGCTTCCGCGTCCCGGCCGAGCCCTTCCTCCTCGCCCTCGCCAGCGGCCTGCTGGCCCACGGCCCCGCGACGCGGAGCGTCCCGAGGATCGCCGGCCTCGCCGTCGCCGCGGCGTCGCTCTCGCTCCTCTGGTGGATCTCCATGCCGGAGACGGCCGCGGTCGCCCGCCTCGCCATGGGGGGCACGCCGTGAGCTGGCGGCCGCACCTCGCGCTCGCGGCGGTGGCGCTCCTCATGACGCTGACCGCCTGGGCGAAGCACGTCCCGACGGACCGCGCCATGGCCGTCGCCTTCGACCCGGACGCGGCCACGGACGAGCGCATCTGGGCCATGCACCTGGCCGCCTGCCGCGCGACGGAGGTGGACCCGCGCCTCGGGGACGACCTCGCCCGCGCCTTCCTGGCCTCGGACGACCTCCGCCTCCGGGAGGCCGCCCTGCTGGTGGACCTGTGTCGCCACGCCGACCGCCCGGGGGGGCCGGGCAACACGCCCCCGCTCCAGGAGAAGTACGCCTACGGGCCGCTCCCGGACGGCTGGACCCCCCACCGCCTCCGCTCCTACGTCTTCCACCGCCGGAAGGTCGGCGGCTCGCACGTCGGCGGGGTCTTCCGTATGGACATGACGGAGTGCCGCTGGATGATCGACGCCATCCAGGGCCGACCGTTGCCGGAGACGGGGGTCATCGAGGACCATCGGAACCAGCGCGGCTCGGAGGCCGCGACCTACTACCCCCAAGGCGGCAAGCCGCGGTGACGCGACGAGACCCATGACGAAAGCACGACCCGAACGGCTGGCCCTCCGCCCCATGGCCGGGGCGCTGACGGCGCTCTCGCTCGCGCTCGCCGGGTGCGGCGGCGGAGAGGAGAGCGGGGGGATGAACGTCCTCCTCATCACCCTCGACACCACGCGGCCGGACCGCATGAGCTGCTACGGCGGCGCGCCGGGGCTGACGCCGGAGATCGACGCCATCGCCGCCGAGGGCGCGCGCTTCGAGCGCGCCATCTCCACGGCCGGCATCACGCCGATGTCCCACTCCTCGATCCTCACCGGGCTCAACAACTACGCGCACGGCATGCGCGTCTTCTTCAGCGAGGAGGTCTCCCACCGCCTGAAGGAGTCCGTGGACACCCTCCCCGAGCTGCTGGCGAGCCGCGGCTACCAGACGGCCGCGCGGGTCAGCTCCTACCCCGTCTCGAGCGCTTACAACCTGGACCAGGGCTTCGCCGACTTCGACTCCGGGGTCGATCTCGGGGCCCTCGACCTCACCAAGCAGCAGCGCCACGGCGTCAGCTGGGACACGAGCGGCAAGACCGCGACCCAGCGGCGCGGGGACCTGACCACCGACTCCGCCCTCGAGTGG
>JASFWR010000033.1:0-16143 GCA_050049155.1 Planctomycetota bacterium
GGGGCGCTCCGGCGGGAGGATCCCGGGGCACCCTCGGCCGGCTGCTGTGGGAAGGGAATCGTCCCCGCCGGTTTGAATCCCGCGGGTCAGATCTGCACCCTCGGACCAGCGCGGGCGTCGGCCCCGCGACGAGTCCCGAGATCGCCCCCGTCCGCGGGGGCCCGCACCGACTTCAGCCATGGGCGACGGCCTCCGTTCCATCCGAATCGCGACCCACGACGACTCCGTGCTGGCCTCCGCCAGGGCGGCCATCGAGTCCTCCTCGCTCACGGACGACGCCCTGGTCGGATGGAGCGTCGCCCACGTGGAGCACTGGCGTGAGCTGATCGACGCCCCGCCCGCCCCCGGGGACGTGGTGATCATCGACGCCTGGATGCGGACCACCGGACCGGACGACCGCAACGTCTACGAGGTCCTCCGGCAACTCTCCGGGAGGACGCGGTGCCGGACCTTCCTGCTGGTGGACCAGGACAACGCGGAGGCCCAGTCCATCGCGCGCTTCTGCGGCGCGACCGGGTCCATCTCCCGGCCCATCAGCGCCACGAAGCTCACCACCCTGCTCGGCCTGAGCGGCGGGCCCCGGCCGGCCCTGGCGAGCCAGGCGCGCGGGGCGTCCCGGGAGGAGGAGCTGCCGGAGGCGCTACTCGAGACCCTGATGACCGGCGCGGCGTTCTCCAGCACCGCCCCGCCCCAGCGGGAGACCCGGGACGACGCCCTGCTGAAGGCGGTGATCGACCCCGTCACGGGCCTCTTCAACTTCTCGTTCCTCTCCTACAAGCTCGACGAGGAGTTCAAGCGCGCCCGCCGCTTCCACGCGCCCCTCGCCTGCGCCATGCTCGGCTTCGAGAGCCAGGCGTCGGACGACGTGCTACGTGAGCTGGCGTCCATCTTCCTCGAGGCCTCCCGGGACACGGACGTGCTCGGGCGCTTCGACGAGAACTCCTTCCTCTTCCTGCTCCCGAACACCGGCCCCGACGGCGCCGAGATCATGGCGCGCCGGGTGGCGGACTCCGCCGACGAGCGCCGGCTCCTCGACCTCGTGGGGGACCGCATCGACATCGCCATCGGGATCGGCAACTTCCCGAGCCCGGACATCGAGCAGCGCGAGGACCTGTACGCCGCGGCCCGGGAGGCCTTCCTCGAGGCCCGCGAGGCGGGCGGCGGGGTCGTGATCTCGGCGCTCTGAGATCGGCGGAGCCAGGGTTCGTCGAGAGCGGGCCCATGGAGCTGGGGTCCATCGAGCTGGGGCCCGCCGCGAACGGGGCCGCTGGTTCAGCCCTCGGCTCGAGGAGCCCTGCGGGTCGATGCACCGCCGAGGCCCCGTTCGGCGTCCGCGAGTTCCACCCTGCCGTCCCGGCGCCCGGAGGCCTCGGTTCGGCGAGGCCAGGGCCGCCCGCGGAGGCTCGAAGTGGGGGGCGCGTGGATCGTCGCCGGCGCTTCGCCGTCGCACGACGGCGCCGGAAGCCCTAGCCTCGGGGCCCCATGGACTGGGAGGCCTTCTACAACTCCTTCCGTCAGCCGGACTTCATCCCCGGCTACGAGATCGAGAACCGCCTCGGCGGCGGCGCCTTCGGGGACGTCTACAAGGCCCGCAAGTCGTCCATCGGCAAGCCCTACGCGATCAAGTTCCTGAAGGTCGACGACGACGACCAGCGCGTGGCCGTGGAGCAGGAGCTCGCGCAGGCGCAGAACTTCGCGGCCATCGACCACCCCAACCTGGTCACCATCGAGGATCTCGGCTCCGCCATGGGGGTGCCGTACCTGATCATGGGGTACGCCGGCGGGGACACCCTCGCCAAGCGCTTCAAGGCGGGGGACCTGTCGGGCAACGAGGCGCTGCGCTACGTGACCCAGGCGGCGCGGGGGCTCTCCGCCCTCCACGACCGGCGGATCGTCCACTTCGACCTGAAGCCGAGCAACGTCTTCCTCCGGGGCGACAGCGCGCGCCTCGGGGACTACGGCCTGTCCAAGCTCCTGGAAGGGGGCCGCACGACCCTGACCTTCGGCCGCGGGACGCCGCTCTACATGGCGCCCGAGATGCTCCGCCACAGGGCCGACCACCGGGCGGACATCTACAGCCTGGGGGTGCTCCTGTTCGAGGCACTCGCGGGGGAGGTGCCTTTCAAGGGCGGCGGCGCCCTCGTCGTGCGTGAGGAGGACCAGGACCCCGTGTTCCCCGAGGGCTTCCCCGAGCTCGCCCGCGAGGCCACGCGCAGGTGCCTCCGGCTGAATCCCGGAGAACGACCCGGGAGCGTGGCGGAGGTGCTCGAGCTCCTCGGCCAGTCGGTGCGCCCGGGGGATGACATCGAGTTCGACTTCCCCGAGGCCCCGCGTTCTACCCGGCCCCTCACGGCCCCTCGCTCCACGGGGTCGTCCCGTGACCCGGAAGCCGCGGTGACGCCCACTTCCGCGGGGCCCTCCCCGAAGCATCCCTCCTCGGGTGGGACCGGACGGCCGCCCACGCCATCGAAGTCGCTCCTCGACGGAGGCTTCGAGGTGGACGCCCGGCCGGAGGACGGCGGCGCGGTCGGCAGCGGGCCGGCCAGCCGCGCGCGCGCTCTCGTGGCCGAGCTGGCGGCGGAGTCGAAGGCGGGGTCGACCGCAGGGTCCAAGGGAGGCTCGACCGTGTCCGCCGTCCCCTCGGGCGACGAGCTCGGGGTCGCGGAGGAGACCTCCGCCGCCTCGGTCCCGGTGGTGGTCCCCGTGCCCCCGCGGGTGACCGGGGGGCTGGCCGGGACCCTCGCGGAGACGAACCGGGTCGCCTTCGACGTCTTCGTGGGCTCGGTCGTCGCGGTGGTGGGGGGCGTGTTCGCCGCCTACCGCGGCCTCTCCGAGCGGCTGGTCCGCAGTCGCCGCGGCGGGGTCGCCGGGCGCGCCTTCCGCTTCGCCGTCTTCCTCCTGCTCATGGCCTCCATCGGGTTCGGCGCGACGCTCCTCGGTCTCCTCGGAGTCAACGTGGTGGAGCAGCTGGAGTGGCGCCCGTGAGCGTCCCCGACTGGAGCCCGGACGTGGGGCGGCTCGCGGCCTTCGACGAGGCCGAGTGGGCCAGGGTCGAGGCCGAGTTCGCCGGCCGCCTCCTCTCCTACGTGGCCCGCCGCGTGCCCGGGGCCGAGGCCCGGGAGGACGTCGTCCAGGAGACGTTCCTCGGGGCGGTGCGGGGCATCGCCACCTTCGACGAGCGCTTCACCTTCGAGCAGTTCCTGTTCGGGATCTGCAGGAACCGCACCATCGATCAGCTGCGCCGGGCGCAGGTGCGCGGCGTGGGGGCGGACGCGGACGGGGCCGACCCGGGGTTCGCGCTCGAGGCGCTCGCGGCGGACGACTCCACGCCGAGCGGCATCATCCGCCACGCCGACCTCGCGGAGCGCGGTCGGGACCTGCTGGCGGAGGCCCTCCAGGAGTGGGTCGAGGCGACCTGGAGCGCCGGGGAGCTGACGCGCCTCATGGTGGTGGAGGGGCTCCTCCGGGGCGGCCTCCGGAACCGCGACGTGTGGGAGCCCCTCGGGCTCAGGGACGAGGTGGCCGCCGCCGGGATCAAGTTCCGCGCCCTCCGGAAGATCCGAGAGCTGCTCCGCGCGCGGCCAGGAGCGGAGGAGGTCGCCGCCTCCCTGGACGGCATCTCCGAGGAGGCGGACGCCCCCATGGACGTCCAGGTGGTCTGGAAGGAGCGCCGGGTGTCGTGCCCCTCGCGACACTGGATCGCGCGCTGGCTCGACGAGGCCCTCGCCCCCGACGTGGCGCGATTCATGGCCTTCCACGTGGACGAGCTCGGCTGCGAGTGGTGCGAGGCCAACCGGGACGACCTGCAGCGGGCCGGAGAGGAGGGGCGCGACGAGGTGCTCGACGCCCTGCGGGGCTCGTCCATCCGCTACCTGCGCTCCCGCACGGACTGACCCCTCGCCGCGGCGCCCGTCCCCGCGCCTGGAGGACCGGGTATCCTCCAGCGTCGTGACCCCGCTCCTGCGCATCGTCCTCCAGCTCTGCTGCATCGCCGGCTTCGTGCTCGTGGTGGGCAGCCTCCCGCTCCAGTGCGGGGGGGAGCGGGTGATCTTCCGGAGCGACCCCCAGTTCCTGCACGACAACGTCCACCACCTCTCGGGGATCATGCGCGGGCGGGTGTCCCTCGAGGTGCCCGGCGAGGAGGCGGAGGGCGCGGCGCAGCCCCGACCGCTGGCGGCGCTACGGGTCGTCGTGCTGGCGCGGTCGACGGACGGCCGCCTCGCCATCAAGCGCACCGTGCCCGTGCAGCCCACCGGCACCTTCGAGGTGATCGGGCTACCGGAGGGGGAGGCCACCGTGCTGGTCCAGCTCGGGCAGGGGGCCGAGGTCTGGCGGGCGGAGGGCGTGGCGTGCGGGCGGGCGGCGCCGGTCGACCCGCGCCTCGACCCGATCCGGCTCGAGGAGCGCCTGCACTGGTTCGAGCTCCGCCTCTTCGACGCGGAGGGCGCCCCGGCGAGCGCGGGCGCGCTCGTCTGGCGGGAGGCCCGCTCGTCCGGCGACGTGATCGGCGCCTTCGAGGGGGACGCCGTGGTGGAGAGCGGCGTCGCTCGCTTCCCGGCCACGGCGCCGTGCATCGACGTGGTGCCCCTGGTTCCCGGGGCCGCGACGGAGCTGTTCGAGGGGCTGTACGGCGGCGAGGAGGTGCACCTCGGCCCCGGGGTCCACGCCACCTTCGAGGTGGACGGCCCGCGGCCCGACGTGGCCCGGTGGGACGTGCGACTGGCGCTCAGCCCCGAGGCCCTGCTCCCCTCGATCGGGTACCCCGAGGAGTCCCTCTCCCAGGGGGCGCCGCTCTCCCGGCGGGTCGCTCCCCTCGAGGACGGCCGGTGCGAGTTCGACCTCGCGCGCGGGGGGAGCTACGCCACCTCGTGGTGGGTGGTCTCCGCCGACGAGGAGCGCGAGGACTCGCTCCGCATCAGCGGCGCGACGGTCGAGGTGCCCGCCGAGCCCGGTCACCACCGGGTCCGGGTGACCTTCCCGATGGAGGCCTTCCAGGGGCGGCAGAGGCCGCCGCGCTGACCGCGACGGCACGGCCGGACCTGGGCGGCCCGCGCGCCCGGAGGCCGGCGGGTCAGAGGGCCCGCGCGCTGGGAGGCGCGCTCGTTCCGGGTCGAGGACGCCCGGTCACTCGATGGACTCGATCCCCTCGGGGAGCTCGTCCACGACCGTGAAGTCGTCGATCTTCCACTCCCACCCCGCCGCGGCCAGGTGGATCGAGCTGGGGTCGGCGCCGTCGGTCCGAGCGTCGAAGTCGTCCACGATGACGAAGAACCGGTCGCCGGCCTCGTCGTGCCACAGGAGCCGCGAGCGGAAGGGGTCCTCCACCTGGTCCCCGAACTCGGGCTCCAGGGGGGTGTCCTCCACGGACAGCTCCCAGAAACCCTGCCGGCGCATCGTGACCAGCAGGTACTGGTCGTCGACCCAGAGGGGGCCGGGGACGCGGGCCACGAGCATCGCCGAGCGCTCGCGGCGGTCGAGGTACTCGGGGGCATCGGCGCGGTAGAGGGCCCAGCGGAGCCGCGGGACCTCCGTGAGGACCTGGTCGCGGGCCTCGCCGTACGTGAGCAGGGTCACCCCGTTGCGGGCGCGCCAGCGGCGCGAGAAACACCGGAACTCTTCCACCAACAGGTCGCCCTGGACGGCCGTACGCCACGACTCGAACGCCTGCTTGGGGGTTCGAAATCCATATTCCAAGCCCTGCTTCACCGTGGGGGGAGGGACGGCGCAGGCGGCCGACAGGGCCAGGAGCGCGACCCCGAGGGTGCCCTTGCTGAGGATGCCCTTGCCAAGGGTGCCCGCGCGGTGGGGGGCCGCCCCGCAGGCCGCCGCCTCGGTCCTCGCTCCCGATCTGCTCCAACCTGAGAACCACGCGCGCGCGGAGCGCCCCGCCCCGAGCGGACGCCGCGACCGCACGCCGCTTCCCGACTCCTCTTGATTCCGTTCCATTCCAGGCTGCGATTCCAGGCCCTCCGCGGCCGATAGTGACGGGGAAGACCCCGCTCCCCGGTTGTAGCGCCCCGGAGCCGGACGGAACCTCAAAAAAGGCCCGCTCCCCGCCGCCGCCGCTGGCAATCTTCTAGCGCCCGATTCTCAATCGAAGACCCCATGCTCCACCTCGCCCAACACAGCCCCAAGTCGCGGCCCGCGGTCCTCCGGATCGCCGGCCGGGTCGTCGCCCTGGCCTCCCTCGGCCTCGCCCTGCAGCTCGTGGCGGCCCCGACCGCCGGCGCCGCGCCCGCGCCCAGCTTCCTCCAGGACGACGCTGCTCAGGACGCCCAGAAGAAGAACGTGCAGCAGAAGGACGTCCAGAAGAAGGAGGCCCAGAAGAAGGACGACGCTGCCCAGGACGCCACCAAGAAGCCCGCGGGCCAGAAGGGAGGCTCCAGCCGCAGCCGCCTCTCCGGTCGCGGCGCGCCGCCGAAGCCGGTGGCGATCCCGACGGGCTCGGCCAGGAAGGTCACGTCGACGGGCACGGTGAAGATCCCCCAGGCGGGTCCGCCCCAGGCGCCCGTGACTCAGAAGCCCGGGACGCAGAAGCCCGGAGCGCAGAAGCCGATCCAGAAGGGCGCGCAGAAGCCCACGCCCGTCCCCCTCGCCACGCCGCCGAGCAAGCCCTCCAACGTCCAGAACCTCTCGCCCGAGCAGCAGGCGGCGATGAAGGAGTACGAGGCGAAGCTGAAGCAGGCGCAGGCCAAGAAGCCCGCCGCGGCGCCCCGTCCGCCCCGCAACCCGAACGCGAAGCTCGAGATCCCCTTCGGCAAGGAGAAGCACGACTTCGGCCGGGCCCGCCAGGGGGACCTGCTGCTCCACACCTTCAAGCTCCAGAGCGCCGGCACCGAGCCGGTGATCATCTCCCAGGCCAGCCCCACCTGCGGCTGCACCCTCGGCGAGGTGAAGGTGCTCGCGGAGGGGGCGGAGATCCCCGAGCTCTACACCTACGGCGACCCGATCGTCCCGGGGTCCGAGGTCCAGATAAGCGCGACCCTCGACACCAAGAGCAAGAAGAACAAGACCAACGTCCGCATCAACGTCTACTCGAACGACGGCAAGGCGGGCGTGACCATGCTCTCCCTCGCCGCCAACGTGGAGCCGTTCCTCGTGGCCTCCCCGCCGTTCCTCCAGTTCGGCCAGATCCGCGAGGGCACCGAGCGCACCGGCACCATCGACTTCCGGACCTCCAACGGGGACCGGATCATGCTGTCCCAGGACGCCACCCGCCCGATCCCGCTGCCCGAGGGCCTCTCCATGGACTTCGCGCCGATCAACCCCGGTGAGGACGGCCGCTCCAACCTCTGGCGCGCCACCTTCACGGTGGGCAAGGACTCGCCCGAGGGGGGCAAGAGCTACGCGGTGCGGCTCAACAGCGACGTCGAGATGCCGAAGAACCCGGACCTCCCGACGAAGGCGCCGGTGAAGCCGGGGACCCCGACCGTCTACCAGGTGACGGCCAACGTCAACTACACGATCCTCGGCGCGATCTCCCTCCAGACCCAGTACCTGTCGCTGGGCCTCGTCCGCCCGAACCAGCCGGTGGTCCGGAACGTCCGCCTCACGTGCCACGAGGAGGAGTTCGACCTCTCCAACGTCAAGGCCACCCTGACGGGCGAGGGGAACCAGCCCCTGCCCTGGGCCGACCGCTTCAAGGTCAGCGTCAAGCCCGTCAGCGGGAGCAACGCGGTCGACATCGAGCTGCGCCTCGACGGCCTGCCGGAGGACGCCGACGGCTCCTTCCGGGGCCGCGTCGCCATCGAGACGTGCCACCCGTCGAAGCCGTCCGAGTTCGTGCGTTTCTCCGGCGTGTGCCGCAAGAACGCGCGGAACGTGGCCCGGCCCCAGGCGAAGGGGCAGCCGGGCGTCAAGAAGGGCGGCTGATCCGGCGAGCGCGGGGCTCGTCCCGCAACAGGTCGCCGAGGGCTGGCACGATTCCAGCCCTCGGGCGGTACCATCCACGGGCCGCGGGGATACTCCCCGCGGCCCGTCTCGTTCCCCGTCCGCGTCCCTCCCCCGACCCGCGTCCCAAGCCCCGCCCCCCCCGCCCCGTGAGCCAGGACCTCGGTGAAATCCTCGTCGCCTCGGGCGCGCTCCAGGAGGCGGACCTCCAGCGGGCGCGGGCCCACCAGCGCAACGGCGGCGTCGCGCTCGAGGAGGCCCTCGCCGCCCTCGGCCTCGCGGACGAGCCGACGATCTACCGCGCGCTGGCCAAGGCGGAGGGCATGCCCTTCATCGACCTCTCCCGGGGCAAGGTGGCGGACGACGTGGTGGCGCGGGTCCCCGCCGAGTTCGCCACGGAGCAGGGGATCATGCCCGTCATGGAGAAGGGCGGGCGGCTGATCGTCGCCATCGACGACCCGTTCAAGCGCATCGTCGCGGACCAGCTGCAGTTCCTGCTGGGCGAGACCGAGGTCTCCTGCGCCATGGCCGCGCCCTCCGCCCTCAAGGGGGCGATCGAGGGGGCCTACGGGGCCGGCGTGGAGGACGCGGTGGCGGAGTCCATGGGCGCCAGCGCGGATGGCGACGACGAGGACGGCGACGCGCCGATCATCCGGCTGGTGACGAGCATCTTCAAGCAGGCCATCGACCAGCGCGCCTCCGACATCCACGTGGAGCCCGGGCACGGCCGGGTGCGCGTGCGGTACCGGGTGGACGGCCTGCTCCGGGACGCGGCCGAGCACCCCGACCACCTGGCGGCGCCCCTCATGAGCCGCCTCAAGATCATGGCGCGCATGGACATCGCCGAGAAGCGCAAGCCCCAGGACGGCCGCATCGGGCTGAAGCTGGGCGGGCGCGACGTGGACGTCCGGGCGTCGATCCTCCCGTCCAACCACGGGGAGACGATGGTGATGCGGCTGCTCGACCGCGGGAAGAGCCTGCTCGGCCTCGGCGACCTCGGCCTCGGGCTCGACGATCAGCGGTGGTTCGGGAAGATGATCTCCCGGCCGAACGGGATCGTGCTCGTGACCGGACCGACCGGCTCCGGCAAGACGACGACCCTGTACGCGGCGCTCCAGGAGCTCAACCGCGCGGACGTGAAGATCATCACGGCCGAGGACCCGGTGGAGTACCACATCCGGGGGATCAACCAGGTCCAGGTGGAGCCGCGGATCGGGCTCTCCTTCTCGAGGATCCTCAAGGCGATGCTGCGCTGCGCGCCCAACGTCATCCTGGTGGGTGAGATCCGCGACCTGGAGACCGCGGAGATCGCGATCCA
This sequence comes from Planctomycetota bacterium, assembly GCA_050049155.1. Classification (GTDB taxonomy): domain Bacteria; phylum Planctomycetota; class UBA1135; order UBA1135; genus Saltatorellus. Next base: position 9,209 of record JASFWR010000033.1, read on the forward strand.
GGCCGCGCTCACCGGGCACCTGGTGTTCTCGACCCTGCACACCAACGACGCGCCCAGCGCGCTGACCCGGCTGGCGGACCTCGGCGTGAAGCCGTTCCTGGTCTCGGCCTCGGTGCAGGGGGTGCTGGCCCAGCGCCTCGTGCGCCGGCTGTGCGGGGACTGCGCCGAGGCCTACACCCCGACCGAGCCGGAGGTCCGCGCCCTCGGCCTCGACCCGGAGAGTGTCCTGGCGGCGGGCAGCGACGTCCGCTTCAAGCGGCCCCGCGGCTGCCGCAGCTGTGAGGGCAGCGGCTACCAGGGACGGGTGGCGCTGTACGAGCTCATGAGCATGGACAACACCATCCGCGACATGACCTTCCGCGGGGCGGCCCAGGGCGACGTGCGGCGCACCGCCGAGGCCTCGGGCGCCCTGCGCGGGCTCCTGGCGGACGGCGCCCGGAAGGTCACCGAGGGGGTGACCAGCGTGACCGAGGTCATGCGCGTGGTCGGCACGGACGGCATGACCCCCGAGGAGGAGGCGGCCCTGTCCGCCTGAGGCTCCGCCTGCCGGAGACGCCGACCCATCCCACCCTCCACTCCCCACGAGCTCCCCATGAACGCCAAGGAACTGATGACCCTGTCCATCGAGGTCGGCGCGTCCGACCTCCACCTCAACCCCGGCCGGCCGCCGGTGGGGCGGGTGGACGGGAAGCTCGTCTCGCTGTCCACGGACGTCATCGACGACGCCACGGCGGAGGCCTGGTGCCGTGAGCTCTGCGACGACCAACACTGGGCCGAGCTGGAGGAGGTCGGCACCACGGACCTCGGCCTGGCCCACGAGTCGGGCACGCGCTTCCGGGTCAGCTGCATGAAGCAGCGCGGCCGGCACACCGCCATCCTGCGCCTGATCCCGAGCGAGCTCCTGACCTTCGACCAGATCGGGCTGCCCGACACGGTGCAGCAGCTCCTGCGGCGGCCCCGCGGGCTCATCCTCGTCACCGGCCCGACCGGCTCCGGCAAGTCGACGACGCTCGCGACGATGATCGACTGGATCAACCAGAGCCTCGACCGGCACATCATCACGATCGAGGACCCGATCGAGTTCTACCACCGGCACGGCCAGGGCCTCGTCACCCAGCGCGAGCTGGGCCAGGACGTCCCGAGCTTCCCCGAGGCCATGCGGCGGGCGCTGCGGCAGGACCCCGACGTGATCCTCCTGGGGGAGATGCGGGACCTCGACACGATCTCCGCCGCGCTCACCGCCGCGGAGACGGGGCACCTCGTCTTCGGCACCCTGCACACGACCGGCAGCGCGCGGACGATCAACCGGATCATCGACGCCTACCCGGCCAACCAGCAGGAGCAGGTCCGCGCCCAGCTCAGCGTCGCCCTGGTGGCGGTGGTCAGCCAGGTGCTCATGCCCCGCGAGGGCGGCAAGGGCCGCGTCGCCGGCTTCGAGGTGATGATCAACAACCCGGCCATCGCCAACCTGATCCGCAAGAACGAGACGAACAAGATCCAGTCCACCATCCAGACGTCCAAGCGCATGGGGATGATCACCCTGGACGACTACCTGATGGACCTGGTGCGGGGCGGCGACATCTCCACGCAGACGGCCCTCGACTACGCCCAGGATCCCCGCGACCTGGAGGCGCGACTTTGAGCCAGGGAGCCTCCTCCGCCGGCCGGCCCCTGCTGGGGCAGGTCCTGAAGGCCCGCGGCGTCGTCCGCGAGAGTCAGGTCCAGGCGGCCCTCGCCGAGCAGCGCACCCACGGGGGGCTGATCGGCCAGGCGCTCGTGGAGATGGGGGCGTGCACCGCGGCGGACATCGCCATGGCCCTGGCCGAGCAGGCGGGCCTGGAGACGGTGGACCTCGAGCGCGAGCGGCCCAGCGAGGAGGCGATCGGGACCATCGACGGGACGGCCGCCCACGCGTACGGGGTGCTCCCCCTGCGGCTCGAGGGGGACGTGCTGGTGGTGGCCCTGGCGGACCCGATGAACACCGCGGTCCTGGAGGACCTGTCCTTCACCACCGGGTTCGAGACCCGCGCCGTGGTCGCCGACGGTGAGCTCATCCGCTCGCTGGTGCTCGAACTCTACGGCGAGGAGGCGACCCTCGCGGACGCGATCGCGGATGCCGCAAGCGCCTCCCTGGGCTCGGACGCGGAGAGCGCGGCCCAGAGCAAGCCCGTGGTCCGGCTGCTCAACTCCATCCTCCATCGGGCGATCCGCGACCGCGCGAGCGACGTGCACTTCGAGGTCTTCGAGGAGGTGTTCCGGATCCGCTACCGGGTCGACGGAGCCCTCTACGAGGTGGAGGCGCCGCCGCCCCACCTGGCGGTCCCCCTGGTGAGCCGCATCAAGGTGATGGCGGACCTCGACATCACGGAGGCCCGGGTCCCCCAGGACGGCCGGATCGAGCTGGCCATCGACGGCCGCCCGGTCGACCTCCGGGTGGCGACGCTGCCGGGGGCGTCCGGCGAGGGCTGCGTCATGCGGGTGCTCGACCGCTCCGCCGTGAGCCTCGACCTCAAGGCGCTGGGGCTGCAGTCGGAGGACGAGGCGGCCCTGCGCGCCATGACGACCCTGCCCCACGGCATCGTCCTGGTGACGGGCCCCACGGGCTCGGGCAAGACCACCACGCTCTACGCGATGCTCTCCGAGGCGAACTCGCCCGACGTGAAGATCATCACGGTCGAGGACCCGGTGGAGTACGACATCGCGGGGATCGTGCAGGTGCCGATCAACGACGAGATCGGCGTGACCTACGCGAGCGTGCTGCGCTCCATCCTGCGCCAGGACCCGGACAAGATCCTGGTGGGGGAGATCCGCGACCAGGAGACGGGCGCCACCGCCGTCGAGGCGAGCCTGACCGGGCACACGGTGTTCGCCACCATCCACACCAACGACGCCCCGAGCACCGTGACCCGGCTCGTGGACATGGGCGTCGAGCCCTTCCTCATCTCCGCCACCCTGGAGTCGGTGGTGGCCCAGCGCCTCGTCCGGTCGGTCTGCCCCGACTGCCGGGTGGAGTTCGAGCCCGACGAGGAGGTCCTCATGGAGCTCGGCCCCGACGCGGACCTCGTGCGCGGGCGCACCCTGTCCTACGGCAAGGGGTGCGACCGGTGCCACCACACCGGCTACAGGGGGCGCACCGGGCTCTTCGAGATCATGACGATCGACGACGAGCTGCGTCGCCTGATCGAGGCCGGCGCCTCCATCGAGGAGCTGCGCGAGGCGGCGATCACCGGGGGCATGCGGTCCCTGCGGGAGGCGGGGCTCCGGGCCGCCGCCGAGGGGCGCACCACGATCGAAGAAGTCCTCCGGGAGACCCTCGTCTGACATGGCCAAGAGAATCCAGCGATCCACCCCCGCGCCGAAGCGGGTCCAGGCGGCGGGAGCCGGCGCTGTGGCGCCCTCCGGGAAGCGGCGCGGCGGCCGCGTCAACGCAGCCCTCGTCACGGACTTCACCGTGCAGCTCGCCACCCTGTCCGACGCGGGGATCCCGGTGGTGAAGGCCCTCACCATCCTCGAGGGCCAGACCGAGCCGGGGCCGTTCAAGGACATCCTCATGGAGATCACCGAGGACGTCTCGGGTGGCGCGCCGCTGTCGGACGCCCTCGCCAAGCACGAGAAGGTCTTCGACACCCTCTACGCGTCCATGGTGCGCGCCGGGGAGGTGGGCGGCGTCCTCGACCGGGTCCTGGACCGCCTGGCCGAGTTCCGCGAGAAGGCGGCAGACATCAGGGCGAAGATCAAGCAGGCGGTCATCTACCCCGCCATCCTGATCCTCGTGTCCATCGCGGTCGTGTCGGCGGTGATCATCTTCGTGATCCCCACCTTCGACGAGATCTTCAAGAGCTTCGACGTGGACCTGCCCGAGCCCACGCGGATCCTGCTCGGGATCAGCGGCTTCATGACCAGCTACTGGTACCTGGTGTTCGGGGTGCCGATCCTCGCGCTCGTCGGGCACCGCATCACCGTCGGGCGGAACCGCGGCTACCGCCGCGCGTGGCACGCGCTGCTGCTCAAGGTGCCGTTCCTCGGCACCGTGCTGAACCGCTCCATGACCGCCATGTTCGCGCGGACCTTCGGCACGCTCGTGCAGGCCGGCGTCCCGCACCTGGACGCCCTCGGCATCGTCCGGGACGCCAGCGGGAACGAGGTCCTGGTGGACGCCGTCGAGGACATCCGGCGGACCGTCCGGGAGGGTGAGGGCATCGCCCGCCCGATGGGGGAGACCGGCCTCTTCGACGACGTGGTGACCAACATGGTCGACGTCGGGGAGGAGACCGGGGAGCTGGACTCGATGCTCCTCAAGGTCGCGGACGCATACGACGAACAGGTGGACAGGAAGCTCGCCGCGCTCTTCAAGGTCCTGGAGCCCGCCATCCTCGTGGTCATGGCCGTGCTCATCGGGGGCCTGGTGGTCGCGCTGGTGTTGCCCCTGACCAAGATGATGAGCACCATCGGCGGCCAAGCCTGAGCCGCCGCCGCGAGACGCACGCACGTTGGACCCAGATCAAGCATCAGCCCATCGGACCCCCGCGGTCCCCCAGGGAGCGGCGGACGAGGCCCGCCTCGGGCTCCCGTGGCGCCGCTCGATCCGCGGTCCGATCGCGGCCGCGGTCATCGCCGCCAACCTGCTCTCCTTCGCGCTCCTGGTGGGCATCAACGAGCTCGCGGCGCGCTCCGACCGGGAGGCCCTGGCCTACGACTACTCGCTGCAGCTGAGCGACCACCTGGACGACGTGGTCGACGGGCTGGGGCGGCTCCGCCCCGCGGCGGTCATGGGCTGGACCGGCTGGCGGTACTTCGAGGACGTCATCATCGCCCAGGCCCCCGAGCGGCGGCCCGACGGGACCTACGACGTGGTTGGCGTGTACCTGAACCCCCTGGGCAGCGCCGCGCGGAGCGCCGACTTCGAGGAGGAGCGCGCCATGGAGATGATGGCCGAGGCCATCGAGCGGCGGGAGCTGGTGCGCTCCGGGTTCGGCGCGGCGGCGCCGGTCTTCGCCGCCTCCGGCGCGCCGTGGGGCGCGGCCTGGTTCCGCGCCGCGCCCATCGAGTTCGCGGCGTCCCGGACCCGCGAGCTCCTCCCCGCGTTCCTGCTCGTGCTCGCGGGGGTCACCCTCGCGACCCTCGTGCTCCTGCGGCGCACCGTCCTCGACCCCGTCGCGGGGCTGGCGCGAGCCGCGAGCGAACTCGAGGCGGGCGACCTCTCCGCGCGCGCCTCCGCGCGCGGCCAGCAGGAGGACGAGCTCGGGGCCCTGGTCCGCACCTTCAACGCCATGGCCGCGCGGCTCGAGCGCTACAACCGCGACATGGAGGCGGCCGTTCAGGAGGCGACCGAGCGCGTGCGCAGCGTGGAGGCGGCGGCCATGACCCAGCGCCGGCTGGCCTCCACCGGCGAGCTGGCGGCCGGCATCGCCCACGAGCTCAACAACCCCCTCGGCGGGCTCGCGAACGCGGTCGAGGCCCTGAAGCGAGCGGACCTGCCCGAGGAGCGACGCCGGGAGTACCTGGACCTCGTGAGCGGGGGCCTCCATCGCATGGGCGAGACCGTCGGGCGGCTCCTGCGGCTCTCTCCCCGGGAGGCGACCCTGGAGGAGGTCCGGGTGGAGCGCCCCCTCGTGGACGCCCTCGGGCTCGTGCGCCATCGGGCCGACCGGCTCGGCGTGCGCCTCGAGGTCCGGCTCCCTGGGGGCGACGTCCGCGACCCCTTCGCGCCCGACGCCATGGCCGGAGCCAGGGCGCTCCCGTCTCTCCGGGGCGCCGCCAACGAGCTCGGGCAGGCCTTCCTCAACCTCCTCGTGAACTCCCTCGACGCCATCGAGGCCGGGCGGGAGTCGGGGCAGCTCGAGGCCGCCCGGGGCCGCATCGTCATCGGCCTCGGCCGGACGGACGACGGGGCGCTCGAGGTGGTCTTCGAGGACGACGGGCCGGGCGCGGGGACCGCGGTCCTCGAGCGCGCGGCCGACCCCTTCTTCACCACGAAGGAGCAGGGCAAGGGGACGGGCCTCGGGCTCGCCATGGTCCACAACGTGGTCGCGGCCCACGGCGGCCGGGTCCTCGTGTCCAGCGTGGACGGCGAGGGCTTCCGCGTGGCGCTGGAGCTCCCCCTGGAGCCGCCCGGTGCGCGGGGCGCGGAGGCGGGCGCGTGATCTGGCTCACCATCGCCGCGCTCGTCCTCGTCTCGGGGACGCTGAGCAGCTCGGAGACGGCGCTCTTCAAGCTGGACGAGGGCGAGCGGGCGCTCGCGCCGGCGCGGGTCCGTCGCCTCCTGGAGGACCCACGGTCGCTCCTCGTGACCATCCTGCTCGGCAACCTCATCGTCAACCTCGCCTTCTTCGCCGTGGCCCCGGGGGCGCTCGGCGAACTCCTCGCCGGGGCCGGGGGGCTGACCGCGGAGGAGGCCCCGATCGCCGGCGGCTTCGGGGCGCTGGTGCTGCTGCTGATCACCGGGGAGATCCTCCCCAAGGCGGTGGCGCTCCGCGCGCCGCGCGCCGTGGCGCGGGCCACCTCCGGCCCGGTCACCGTGGCCATCGCGACCCTGGGCCCCGCGCGGCGCATGGTGAGCGGCGCCCTCGAGTTCTCCCGGCGGCTGATCGGCGAGGACGAGCGGTCCGAGACGGGCGTGACCCCGGAGGCGCTCGCCGAGGTGCTGGAGCGGAGCCGCAGCGAGGGCGTGCTGGCGGCGAAGGAGGCAGACCTCCTCAGCGAGATCGTGGAGCTCGAGCGGCTCCGCGTGCGGGAGGCCATGACGCCGCGCGTCGACCTCGTGCTCTACGACCTGGAGGCGGAGGACGGGGCCGCCGAGCGACAGCGGGTGCTGGACGAGGCCCGGCGGGGGAGGATGACCTGGGTCCCCGCGGTGCGCGGCGGGGCGGACCACGTGGCGGGCGGGATCGGCGTGCGGGACCTGCTGCTGGCGCCCTCCCGCGACCCCGAGGAGC
>JASFWR010000269.1:0-5300 GCA_050049155.1 Planctomycetota bacterium
CACGTGCACGACGCCGCCGGGGCCGAGCCCCGTGACCACCAGCAGGTGCCCGCCCGTCCGCTCGTACGGTGCCCCTCGCAGCTGGCCCTCGTCGGCCTTGATGCTGGCCACGAGGGGGCGGCCGCTGCGGAGGTAGGCGGCGACGGCCTCCCAGGAGGAGAGGCGCACGAGCTCCCCTGGGACGCCGTGCTGGTGGGCCCCCTGGACCGCCCGGTTCCAGTTCCCGTAGATGTCGAAGTGCGGGTCCAGGAGGGTCGCCGCCATGGTCCGGGTGGGGACCCGCGCGCCGTGGAACGCGGCCACCATGGCCACCGACGTCGGGCTGCAGATCCGGTGTCCGATGTCCGCTCCGGCGCCCCGCTGGGACCGGGCGGGGACGCTGAGCTGGACGGGGATCGGCCAGGCCTCCTCCGCGGCGGCGAGGACCCGTGCCTCCAGGGCGCGGGTGTCCGTGAGGATCACCGTGGCCCGCACGTCCTCCGGACGCAGGGCGCCGCCGTCGGCCGCCCGGAAGCGCAGCTGGGCCATGGCCTGGGGGGCGGAGGCGGTGAGCACGTCCACGGCCACCTCGGCCTCGTCGCAGGCGGTCACCACGTCCTCCGGCCGGGCCGTCACGCCCCAGTCGCCGATCAGCAACCAGGGGGTCCAGGGCGCGTCGGCGCTCGCCCTCGTGCGCACGTCGACGCTGAAGGGGACGTCGCCGATCACGTTCCAGGAGGGGAGGGCCTCCGTGAAGGGCGCGTCCGTCCGAATGACGGCGGACTCGAGGACGCCGTCGGCCGCAGGGGCGAGCGTGACCTCGAGGCGCCGGTGGAGCGGATCCGCGGGCGCCTCGGGGGCCCGTCGGGCGGGCGCCGGTTCGGGGGCCTCCACCGCGTGGGGGGGCTGGACGCCCGCACAGGCGCCGAGGGCCACCGCCAGGAGGGCGCTCGGCCACGGGCCCACGGGGAGACCGAGTCGCCTCGCCCTCTCGGGGGGCGGCGATGACGCGGTCGCCGCAGCGCGCGTCGTCGACGGGGGTTGGAGCCGCATGTCACCCTTTATACGCTCCTCTCCGTGATGGCCATCCACCGAGCCCGCGTCCGGGGGGCGCTCCGTGGAGGAGCTGGGGCCGGCGTCGTGCTGGTGGCCGCGATGACCGCGGCGCTGGCCGGGTCGCTGGCAGGGACGCCCTTCGCGGCCCTCGGCTCGGGCGCTGCCAGCCTGGAGGGCACGGTGGACCCGTCGCCGATCCCCGCGGCGGCCGCCCTGGCGCCCGCCCTGGGGCTGCTGCTGGCGACCCTCCTGACCTGCCCGGTGGGCGGCCTCCGGGAGGCGCCCCGTGCGCGGGTGGGGATGGTGGCCCTGGCTCCCCTGGTCGCGGTGGCCTCGCTGCCGCTGACGCCCCTGGACCTGCTGCAGCTCCCCAGGCCGGCCGGAGCCGCTGCCGTGCTCGTCGGCCTCGCCGCGGCGGGCGCAGCCCTGGCGCCCGCGGGCCCGGCGGGGGCGGGCGTGCTCGTCGCCGCGGGGGCGCGCCGGGCGGCGCTCCTGGTCCTCGTGGGCTGGGCCGCGGACGGGGCGGCCGCCGGCTGGGGGCTGCTCTCGCCGTCCCCGCCCTGGAGCCCCGAGGTGGCGGCCGTCCTCCTCGATCTCTCCCCGCGGACCCTGCTGATGGAGTGCGGCGGCGTGGACTGGATGCGACACCCCGACGTGTACGAGGCCGTGGGGACCGACCGGCTGGGTCCGGGAATACGGTCGGTCCACGTGGGCTCGGTTGCGGGGACCGCGTCGGTTTTGGTGGGATACGGGCTCTTGGCGCTTCGGCTGGGCGTGAAACGGCGAGCCCCGCGACGGTGACCGCCCCGCCCACCCTCGACCGCCCCGCCCCTCCGATGACGAACCGAAAGTTCTTCTGCACCTTCCCCCAGGAGCTCATCAGCGAGCCCCTGATCTCGCACACCCTGGGGGTGAAGTTCGGGGTCGTCCCGAACATCCGGGCCGCCAGCATCTCGGACAGCCAGGCCCACGTCGTGGTCGAGTTCGAGGGCGAGGCGGCCAGCGTCGAGGAGTCGGTCACCTACCTGATGGGCCGCGGCGTGGACGTGAAGGAGCTGGCCGAGGGCGAGGAGCCCCCCGCGGTCTGAGGGGCGCGGCCGCGATCCTCCGGCCCGCGGCGCTGGTGCTGCCCGTCGCCCTGGGCTGCACGGCCGTCGACCCGTTCCTCGCGATGGAGGACCAGCCGGGTCCCGAGCGGGGCGCGGTCGTGTCGGAGCACCCCCTCGCCACGCGGGCGGGGCTGCGCGTCCTCGAGGCCGGGGGCAACGCCGCGGACGCGGCCGTGGCCACCGCGCTGACCCTCGCCGTGGTCTACCCCCAGGCGGGGAACCTGGGCGGCGGCGGCTTCGCGGTCTGGGTCCCCGGGGACGGGGCGCCCGCCACCCTCGACTTCCGCGAGGTGGCGCCGGCCCGGTACACCGCGGACCTCTACCTCGACGAGGAGGGCGACGTGGTCCCGCGGCGCTCCCTCCGCACGCCGCTGGCGGTGGGGGTCCCCGGCTCACCCCGGGGCCTCTTCGAGCTCTACCGGACCCACGGGTCCAGGCGGCTCTCCTTCACCCAGGTGTGCGAGTCCGCGATCCTCCTGGCGGAGAACGGGTTCCGGGTCGACCCCTGGCTCGCGGCGTCCCTGCGGCGCGACTCCGTGCGTGAGCTGCTCACCGCGGACCCCGGGGGCGCGGCCCTCTTCTACCCGGACGGGGAGCCCCTGGCCGAGGGGGACCTGCTGGTCCAACCCGCCCTCGCGCGGACCCTGCGGACCTACGCGCTGGGGGGACCCGACGGCTTCTACGGCGGCGCCGTGGCCCGGGCCATCGTGGCCGACCTGGCGGAGGCCGACGCCCGCACGGGCGGCGCGGCCGGCCCGAACCTCATGACGCGCGCGGACCTGCGGGCGTACGAGGCGGTCTGGCGGGAGCCGGTGGTGGGGCGCTTCGAGGGGCGAGAGGTCATCGGCATGGGGCCGCCGAGCTCCGGGGGCGTCGCGCTCCTCCAGGCCCTCGGGATCCTCCAGGGCCTCCCCCTGGACCTCGCCCGAGGCGAGGCGTTGGAGCGCGTGCAGGTGGGGGCCGCGGACGGCCCTCGAATGGGGCGCATGGGGCGGCTGGACGGGGACGACGAGCTGGCCCCTCCCGCGGACGCCGGCGTGGACGCCCAGGCGCTCCACTGGTGGATCGAGGCCATGCGCTGCGCCTTCGCCGACCGGGCGGTCCACCTCGGGGACCCGGACCACGTGGACGTGCCCGTGGACGAGCTGCTCTCGCCGGAGTGGATCGCGCGCAGGCGCATGGGCATCGGGGACCGGGCGGACCTGGACCTCGCCGCCTGGGCGCCGCCGATCCCGGACGGTTCCGACGAGACGACCCACCTCTCCGTGGTGGACCGGGACGGCAACGCGGTCTCCCTGACCACCACCCTGAACGGGAGCTACGGGAGCGGGATCTTCGTGGAGGAGGCGGGCTTCCTGCTCAACAACGAGCTCGACGACTTCTCGATCCTGGCGGGGGTCCCGAACATGTACGGGCTGGTGGGCGCCGCGGCGAACCAGCTCGCGCCGGGGCGGCGGCCGCTCTCGAGCATGACGCCCGTGGTGGTCCGCTCGGCGTCGGGCCGCGTGGAGCTGGTGATCGGCGCGCCCGGCGGCCCGCGCATCATCACCGCGGTGCTCCAGGTGGTGCTGCGCGTCCTCGTGCACGAGCAGGGCCTCCGCGAGGCGGTCCGCGCGCCGCGGCTGCACCAGCAGTGGCGGCCGGAGGTCACGCGCTTCGAACCCTCCTTCGACGAGGGCCTGATCGACACCCTCCAGCGGACCCACGGTCAGCCGGTCAGGGCCCCCGAGACGGGGCGCTTCTTCGGGTCCGTGCAGGCGATCCAGGTGCTGCCCGACGGCTCCGTGGAGGCCTTCAGCGACCCGAGGCGCGGCGGCGCCGGCGGCGTCGAGGGGCAGGGGGTCGCCGCGACCGCCCTCGTTCCGGGTAGCTGAACCAGGGGAGGGGCTCGGTCGAGGCGGGGCCGGGCCAGCGGCGACGGGCCAGCGGCGACGGGCCAGCGGCAACGGGGCGCCGGGGTCCTGTGGACTGGCTGCGGGTTCCCGGGGAACGGCAGCGGGGCCCGCCGCCGGACGGCGACGGGCCCCGCGTTCGTGGGCCGGTGGAGAGCGACGGCTCAGCCGTCGAGCCCCTCGAGGTCGCTCGGGTCGAACTCGAAGGCCTCCTCGAGCTTCTTCTCCGTGTCGGCCTTCGCCTCCGCGGAGGCCTCGGCCTTGTTGATCCGGTCCCAGTGCGAGGGGTCCTCGACGACCTTGGCCCAGGAGTCGTAGAGGGCCTTGATCAGCTTCTTGTTGTAGCGGAGGTTCTTCTCGCTCAGGACGCCGTCGTCCGGCGTGCGCCAGTCGAAGGCCATGGAGGTGCTGCTGCCCCGCGCGGCGTTCAGGGCGCGCTGGGCGAGCATGCCCTGCTGGTTGTCCTCGGGCTTGCCCGGGTCCAGCTTGATCATCTCGTTGAGGATGGCGGGCCAGGCCGCCTTCCCCGCCGCCTCGAGGCGGCGCTGGGCGCGGGTGCTCGCCGCGCCGGCGTCGATGTCGAAGAAGGTCGCGGCGTCCTCCTGGAGCTTGGTCCACTGCTCCTCGGTGGCGTCTGCGGGCTTGCCGAACGGCTCCAGGGCGCTCAGGTCGACGTCGGCGGGGGGCTCGGGCTCCTTGGCGGGCTCCGGCTCGGGCTCAGGTTCCGGCTCCGGCTCGGGGGCCGCCTCGCCGGTGGCGGCGTCGGCTGCGGTGGCCGTCGCGGCCCCGTCCGCGGCCGCGGCGCCCGCGTCGGCGCCGGCCTCACCGGCTCCGCCCGCGTCGGCCACCTCGGCGCCGCCCTCGGCGGCCTCCGCGCTCTCGTCGCCTCCGCCCAGGAGCGCGAAGGCACCCCCGGCGGCGAGCAGGGCCACGACGCTGCCGATGAGCATGGGCAGGGGCGACTTCTTCTTGGGGCGCTCGCGGCGTCCGCGGCGGCCGCCGCCCTCACCGTCGCCGTCGTCGTCCTTGCTCCGGCGGCTCGAGCGGGAGGACCCGCGGGAGGGGCGTGCGCCGCTGCGCCTGCCGCCGGACTTGCGGGCGGGCTTCTCGGAGTCTCGCTCGGGGGCCGGCTCCGGCTCGGCGGCGGGAGCCTCGGCCTCCGCGTCGGCGCCGGCGGCCGCAGCGGCCTCGGCGCGCTTGCGGGCGAGGATCTGCTCGCGCATGGAGGGGCCGTCGCCCTTCTTCTTGGGGGTCTTGCGCGGGA
>JASFWR010000034.1:0-16116 GCA_050049155.1 Planctomycetota bacterium
AGTGAGCTCGAGGGTCCCGCCGGTGGCCAGCCCGCCCGCGGCGACCTTGATCGGCGGGGTCACGGCGCGCTCGTACCCGGGCGCGTCGATCGTCACGGTCAGCTCGCCCTGCTCGCCCTCGGGCCGGAGCTCGTGGAGGGTCACCAGGCCGCCCCGGATGCGCTTGGGGGGGCGGCCGCCCGCGGGCGTCAGCATCACCTTGGCGGAGCGCTTGCCCCAGCTCGCGGTGACGGTCAGCGCCTCGACGGGGCGACGGGTGTCCCGGTCGATGACCTTGAGCTCCAGCCTCGCCCCCGGATCGAACTGGAGGCTCACGAAGGACCCGTCGGCCGTGGCCTCGACCGGCTCGGAGAGCAGCACCGTCTCCACGAACTGCCGTCGCTCCATGGCCTGGATCCGATACCGCGCTCCCGGCTGGAGGCCGCCGAGCTCGAAGGAGCCGTCGGCGTCGACGTCCGCGATGTGCTCCCCCGCGGGCGAGAGGCGAGCGGACATGAGGGCGCCGATGCCCCCGTCGTCGTCGCCGGGGTCGGGGTCCACGGCGGTCGCGGCGACGCGCCCGTAGGCCCGGCCGCGCGGGTAGCCGCTGAGGACGCCGCGGACGACCCCCGCGCGGATCGCGGCGATCTCGACGCCGCTGACCACGTCGCCGGGCTCCTGGGCGGGGCCCTCGTGACGCGCGGGCATGATGGTGCCGTGCTCGGCGAGGAGGACGATCCGCCCCGCCGGCTCGTGCTCCAGCCGGAAGCGCCCGTCCGCGTCGGTGGTCTCCAGCCCGAGCACGCTGGAGAAGCCGATCCGGTCCATCGTCTCGACCATCTGATCCCCGGCGCGATCCACGCGCCGCACGCGGGCGCCCTCCACGGGCCGGCCGAGGTCGTCGCGGACCCAGCCCTCGACGACCACCGCCGGGTCGAGGGTGACGTCGCCGAGGTCGGTCGTGCTCTCCGCGCCGAAGACGTGCTTGATGGGGGCGTCGAGGAAGCCGCGCGCGTCGGCCTTCAGGCCGATGGTGAGCCCGAGGGGCTCGGAGTCCTCGGCCACGAAGCGGCCCTCCTCGTCCGTGACGGCCTCCAGCCTCAGCTGGCGCGGGCGTCCGAAGGAGCGGAAGTCCAGGGTGTTCGCTTGCTCCCAGGGCATGAGCTCCACGGGCACGCCGGCCAGGGGGCGCCCGAGAGCGTCGAGGAGGCGGCCCCGGTACGGGCCGTCCGCCGCCACGTCCCCGCCCCTGGTCCGGACCCGATCCCGGACCGAGCGGGCCCCGCCGGTGGGCTCGGGGAGCGCCCTGGCGCGGGCCGCCTCCGCGGGGCGCGCCTCCAGGTCCGAGAGGTCCGCGGCCGCCCCCTCCGTCCGGTCCGACGCGGCCGGGGCGGCGGCGATCCACCCCGTGTCCTCGGGCTCCCGCTCCCCGCCGAGGAGCAGGGCGAGGGCGCCGAGGGCCGCGGCGGCGGCGAGGACGAGGAGCAGGGTGGCGCGTTGGCGGGTCATGGGGACTGGGGTCGGCTAGTCACCCACCAGTGCGTCGGGGGGGGGCCCGATCGTCGCATCCGGCGCCGCTTTTTTCGCCCGGCGGGTCCCAGAGGATCCAGGCGAGGACCCCTCGCCGGGCCGGCGGGGCGTCGAGGTCGGGCGAAGGGGGCGGCGCCCGGTGGCGTGGGAGCGCCCCCAAGAACGAGGACGGGGCCCCGCGCAGGTCGCGCAGGGCCCCGTCCTCGCTCGGAGCGGCCCGCCGGGCGGGCCAGGGTCCGGTCAGCGGCCGCTCACTCGTTCGCGGCCTTCATGGCCTCGCGCACGATGGGGGCCTCGTCCAGGAACTCCAGCCCGGCGTCCTCGTCGGCGTCCACGGCCCGGTCGATCCAGACCTTGGACTGCTCCTCGAACTTCCCGCGGAGCAGGTGCTCGGCGAGGGGGTCCTCGATGAAGCGCTCGATGGCCCGACGGAGGGGGCGCGCGCCGTAGTCCTCGTGGAAGCCCTTGGTGATGAGGAACTCGATCGCGGCGGGGGTGAGCTCGACGCTGATCTTGTGCTCCTCGAGGCGCTCGCGCACCTCGGCCAGCTGCAGGTGGACGATGCGCTTGAGGTCCTCGTTGGTGAGCGGGTTGAAGACGATGGACTCGTCGACCCGGTTGAGGAACTCGGGCCGGAAGTGACGTTCGACCTCGACCATCACGTCCGCGCGGAGCTTCTTCTTGCGGTCGCCGGCGTCGGCGGACGCCTGGTCGAAGCGGCCGAAGCCGAGCTGGGCGCCGGCCTTCATCGTGTGCGAGCCGAGGTTGCTCGTCATGATGAGGATGACGTTCTTGAAGTCGACGTGCCGCCCGAACGAGTCGGTCAGGCGCCCCTCCTCCATGATCTGGAGGAGCATGTTGAACACGTCGGGGTGCGCCTTCTCGATCTCGTCGAGGAGGACGACGGAGTAGGGGCGACGGCGCACCTTCTCGGTGAGCTGGCCGCCCTCCTCGTAGCCGACGTAGCCCGGGGGCGCGCCGACGAGGCGGGAGGCGTTGTGCTTCTCCATGTACTCGCTCATGTCCATGGTGATGACGGCGTCCTCGTCGCCGAACATGAACTTCGCGAGCTGCTTGCAGAGGTAGGTCTTGCCGACGCCGGAGGGCCCGAGGAAGAGGAACGTGCCCATGGGGCGACGCGGGTCCTTGAGGCCGGAGCGGGACCGCCGCACGGAGCGGGCAATGGCGGCGATGGCGTCGTCCTGGTTGATGACGATCGAGCTGAGCTCGGACTCCATCTGCAGGAGGCGCTCGGCCTCCGCCTTCTCCAGGCGCGTGAGCGGGATGCCGGTCATCTTGGAGACGGTCTCCTGGATGACGTCCACGTCGACGTCGCCCACGGACTCCTTCTCCTGCTGCTCCTCGCGCCAGTCGTCCTGGATCTGCTCCTTCTTCTTCTTGAGCTGGTAGGCCTGGTCGCGCAGCTGGGCGGCGCGCTCGAAGTCCTGGGAGGCCACGGCCTCGTCCTTGTCGAGGTCGAGCTGCTCGATCTCCTTGCTGATCTCGCGCAGGTCCGGCGGGGGGACCATGGACTTGATCCGCACCCGGGCGCCGGCCTCGTCCATCACGTCGATGGCCTTGTCCGGGAGGAAGCGGTTGTTGATGTAGCGCGTGGACAGCTCCACGGCGGTCTCGAGGGCGTCGTCCGTGTAGCTGACCCGGTGGTGGGCCTCGTAGCGGTCGCGGAGACCCTTGAGGATCGCCACGGCCTGCTCGGGGCTCGGGGGCTCGACGTTGACGGACTGGAAGCGACGCTCGAGGGCGCCGTCCTTCTCGATGTGCTTGCGGTACTCGTCCAGGGTCGTCGCCCCGATGCACTGGATCTCGCCGCGGCTGAGGGCGGGCTTGAGCACGTTGGAGGCGTCGATGGCGCCCTCGGCGCCGCCGGCGCCCACGAGGGTGTGGAGCTCGTCGATGAAGAGGACGACGTCCTTCACCCGGCGGACCTCCGTCATCACGGCCTTGATGCGCTCCTCGAACTGGCCGCGGTACTTGGTGCCCGCGACCATCAGCGCGAGGTCGAGCACGACCATGCGCTTGCCGCGCAGGATCTCCGGAACGGTGCCCTCGACGATCTGCTGCGCGAGGCCCTCGACGATCGCCGTCTTGCCCACGCCGGGCTCACCGAGGAGCACGGGGTTGTTCTTCGTGCGCCGCGAGAGGATCTGCACCACGCGCTCGATCTCGAGCTCCCGACCGATCACCACGTCGAGCTTGCCCTCGCTGGCGAGCTCCGTGAGGTCCCGGCCGAAGCTGTCGAGCGCGGGGGTCTTGGACTTCGAGTTGCCGGACTGCCCGCTGGGGCCGTCCTCGCCGACGCCGGCGTCCTCGTCCTCCTCGTCGCTCGTGTCCGCGCCGAGGAAGTCGAGGACCTCCTCGCGGACGTCCTCGAGCTTCACCCCGAGGTTGAGGAGCACCTGGGCGGCGATGCCCTCGTTCTCCTTGATGAGGCCGAGCAGCAGGTGCTCGGTCCCGATGTAGTTGTGCCCGAGGTTCCCGGCCTCCTCCATGGACAGCTCGAGGACCTTCTTCGCGCGGGGCGTGAAGGGGAGCTGGCCCATGGTCACCATGGAGGGCCCCGTCTTGACGATCTTCTCCACCTCCATGCGGATCTTGTTCAGGTCGATCCCCATGTTCTTGAGGACGTTGGCGGCCACGCCGCTGCCCTCCTGAACGAGGCCGAGGAGGATGTGCTCCGTGCCGAGGTACTCGTGGTTGAACCGCTGCGCCTCCTGGCGGGCGAGGTTCATGACCTTCTTGGCGCGGTCGGTGAAACGATCGAACATGCTGGTGTTGGTTTGACTGCCGGGGCCGTCGTGGCGGCCGGGCCCCGGGGCGGGGGCGGCGCGCTCCTGGCTCCGGCGCGGAAGGTGAGTGCCCTGGCTCGCTGCGGCGTCGGGCGGGTGCGGGAAAGGGGGTGGTCCTCTGTGGGTTCTATTCTTCGGCCTTCAAGGGCCAGGAGTTGACGGTCCGTGGCCCGGAGTGCCCTGGGGGCCCCTCGGGAGGGGGTGCCGGGGCTTCGATTGCGGTTCCGAAGCGTCGATCGGGTCGTCCTGGAGGGCCTGCGGCGCCCCCCGGAGCGGCCGGGAAGGGAGGAGTCGGTGGGGCGACCTGCGGAGGCCCCACCCCGGCGGAGATGATGCCATGCCTCCGCGGGTGGTCCAAGGGCGGCGGGGCCTGCGCCCCGCGCCGGACGCACCTCGCCCTGGGTCGGGCCTGGTCGCCCCATCGGGTCGGAGGGCCTCTGCGGGCGGTCGGGCCCGAGCGGGAGGGCAGGCCTGCGGTCCGGGGGAGGGGCCCGCGGTGGGGCGGGCCCCCCTCAGGAGGCCGCGGCCGAGCCCTCGTCCTGCTGGGCGGCGAGCTCGTCGTTGAGCCGCTGGACCTCGTCCCTGAGCTCCGCGGCCCGCTCGAAGTCCTCGTCGCGCACGGCCCGGTCGAGCTCCGACTGGGCCTCCTCGATGCGGCGCTGCCTGCGGGCGGTCTCCGGGCACTCGCCGGGGCGCCGGCCGGAGTGGGTCGAGGCCCCGTGCATGCGCTCCAGCAGGCCCTCGAGGTAGCCGCTGAAGGCCTCGTAGCACTCGCTGCAGCCCAGGCGGCCCTTGCGCCGGAGGTGCTCCTCCGTGGTCCCGCACGAGGGGCAGCGGCGCACCTTCTTCGGCGCCTGCTTCTTCCCCTTGAGCGCGGAGAGCTGCAGCAGCTTCCAGACCTCGTCCATGGGCTTCGACTGGACCGAGGCCCCGGGGAGCTCGATGGCCTGGGCGCAGGTCTCGCAGAGGTGGTGCTGCTCGACCTGGTTCTCCGATTCACCGGGCCCGAGGAACGAGTGCACCTCGTCCACGTGGACGGTGGCGTTGGCTTTCTGGCACTGCTGACAGAGCATGTGGGGGAAGGGGGGAGCGAACTCCCTCCACCTCGTCTTAGGCGTGGGCCCTGGTCCGGTCAATAGGGCGGTCAGGATCGTTCCGAGGGGCGCCTCATGTTCGACCTCCCGGCCGCGGCGCCGGGCCGGGAGCGTGCGACGGGGCGTCCCCTTCGGCGAGGGGGCCGGCGGGGGCTCCGGCGTGCCGGAGGGGGCGAGGGGACCCGGGGAGCGGGAGGACCCGCCGGAAGGCCCTCGCCCGCGCCTCGAAGTTCGCGTACCGGTCGAAGGAGGCGCACGCCGGGGAGAAGAGCAGCGTACGCGCGCCGGTGCGGCCGGCGAGTTCCAGCGCCCGGGCCGTGGCCTCCTCCGCCGTCCCCGCGGCGGCCGCGACCCCGTCGGCCTCGACGCCGGGTTCGGCGACCTGGACGCCCGCCGCGACGGCGGCCCGCGTGAGGTCGTCGGCCGCCGCGCCGAAGGGCACCAGCACCCACTCGCCCGGCCCGGCGAGCCTGCGGGCCAGCCGGTCGAGGTCCACGCCGCGCTTCACCTGGCCGCCGGCCACGAGGATGGCGGGCCCGTCCTGCTCCACGGACTCCACCGCCGCGAGGGTCGACTCCGGGGTGGTGGAGACGCCGTTGTCGATCACGTGGACCTCGCCCGCGTCGACGGGCACCCAGCCGAGGGACTCCATCCGGTGCCCGAGCCCGCGGAGCTCGGGGACGCACGCCCCGAGGCGCTCGGCGTCGGCGCCGAGCTCCGCGGCGGCGGCGAGGGCCACGGCGAGGTTCAGCCGCTGGAACCGGCCGGGGACCTGGAGCTGCGAGGCGTCGGCGAGGGTGCGGGGCCCGCCGGGGCCGCGGCGCACCACCTCCGTGTCCGCGAGGTCCACCTCGCCCCCGGGGCCGTGGGTCACCACGCGCGCGGGAGGGCGTGAGCCGAGGCGCGCGCGGGCCCGGTCGGCCAGCTCGCCCGCGGGCACGACCGCGGCGCCGCCGGGGCGCACCAGGTCCAGCATGCGGAGCTTGGCGTCGCGGTACGCCTCCACCGTCCCGTGTCGCTCCAGGTGGTCCACGCCCACGTTCGTGATCGCCGCCACGTCGATCACCCCGCGGATGCGATCGGGGAGGTGTTCGAGCTGGTAGGAGGAGAGCTCGAGCACCAGGACGTCGTCCGGGGTGAGGTCCGCCAGCTCGTCGAGCAAGGAGCCGCCGATGTTCCCGCCGAGGAGGCATCGGCCAGGGCCGTCGCCGCTCCCCTCGAGGAGGTCCCGCAGGAAGGAGGACGTGGAGGACTTGCCCTGGGTGCCGGTCACGGCGACCACCCTGGCGGGGCAGCGCTCGAGCAGCAGGGCGGTGGCCGTGGTCACCTCGGCGCCCGCCGCCCGGGCCCGCTCGATCCAGGGGGAGGTGGGGGGCACGGCGGGGTTGACGATCACCACGTCCGCGCGGTCGAAGTCCTCCGCCTCGTGGCGCCCGAGGGTCCAGCGCACGGGGTGGGGGGCGTCGACGGCCTCGAGGGTCGCCACGGCGTCCTCCAGCTCGCCGCGCTCCTTCCGGTCCGTCACGGTGACGCGTGCGCCCTCCCCGAGCGCCCAGCGCGCGGCCCCCAGGCCGCCGCCGAACATCCCGAGCCCCATGACCGTCACGCGTCGACCAGCCAGGCTCGTGACCTCGCCGGCGGCGTCCCCCTCGATCGACGCGGTCATCTCGGCCCTTCGTCGGACCCCGGTCCGACCTCGGACTCCGGAGCGGGTGCGGGGCCGGGCTCCGGATCGGGCGCCGGCGGCGCTCCCGCCTCGAGCGGCCGGGCTCGATCCAGCTCGTCCGCCTTCGCCCGCGCCTCCGCTCGCACGCGGATCGCCTCCTCCACGAAGGAGGCCGTGATGGGCTCGGCCTCCTCCCCGGACGCGGGGAGGAGCGACACGTGGACCCGCTGTCGGTCGTCGAGCTGGATGGGCAGGAGCAGCTCGGTGAGGATGTCCACGGGGAAGCGGGTCCACCACGGCGCGACGAGCTCCACGGGCTCGCTGTAGAGTCGCGAGTCGGGCTCGTAGAGGGTGAGCAGGCGGGTGCCGTAGTGGTCGATCGGCACGTCGAGGGGCGTGACGCCCACGATCTCGTCGTCGAGCCGGACCGTCGCCCCCGGGGGCGTGGACGTCAGCGTCAGGACCCGGTCGCCGCGGCAGCCCGCCAGCGCCACGGCCGCCACGAGGAGCGCCGCCAGCCGCCCGCCGTGGGGGGCGAGGGAGCGCTGCTCGTTGCGTCGGTCCATGGCGAGAGGATGCGGTGCTGCGCGGTGGCGATCCCGCGGAATCCGGGGATTCGCGGGGCCGCGGGTGATCGGGGCGAGGGGCCGCGGAGATCCGACCGTCGGGCGATAGACTCCGATCCGCCGCCGCAGCGGCGCGCCGACACCATGCGTCTCCAAGGCCTCGGTCTCCTCCCGCTCCTCGCAGCGCTCGCGCTCCTGCCCGCCTGCGGGCAGCTCCCCCGGCTCGTGGACGTCCCGAGGTACGTGAACGGGATGGCGTCCACGCCGGCGGCCGAGGGAGCGATCCCCTCCGAGGAGCTGCAGCTGAGCACGGACGACGGCGCCGACTGGGTCCAGCTGAAGTCCGGGGAGTGGCTGCGCGGGCAGGTCGTGCGGGTCCGGGACGGCAGCCTCGACTTCGACAGCGACGAGCTGGGCGATCAGAGCTTCGACTTCGAGGACCTCAAGCGGGTCATCACCCCGCACCACCAGGTCCTGGTCACGGAGGACGGCCGCTTCTTCGAGGGCCGCCTCCTGGTGGACGAGACCTCCATCTGGATCGAGGGCGAGAAGACGGTCCGGATCCCGAGGGGGGAGATGCTCTCGATCCTCGCGGTGGAGGGGGAGGGCCTGTCCACCTGGTCCGGGTCCATCTCCACGGGGGTCGCGGTCCGCACGGGCAACACCGACCAGACGGACTACTCGGCGGTGCTCAAGGCCGACCGCGAGACGGGACGGACCCGCTGGGCGAGCCGCTACAGCGGCGCGATCAGCCAGGTGAGCGGCACCGAGACCGCGAACAACCACCGCATCGGGAGCACCTTCGACGTGTTCCTCTCCAAGCGGTTCTTCGTCACCCTCCCGGGGGTGGACGTGTACCGGGACCCCTTCCAGAACATCGACCTCCGCCTGACGCCGTACGCGGCGTTCGGCTACGAGGTCGTCGACACCGCGGCCCAGACCCTCTCGTTCAGCGCCGGCCCCGCGTTCCAGTACGAGCGCTTCGACTCGGCGCTCGTGGCGGGGGAGGAGACCACCCAGTCGTTCGCCGCCGTGCTGGCCAGCCGGTACCACTGGGACATCACCAGCGACGTGGAGTTCGAGGCCAAGTACAACCTCACGGCGCCGCTCCCCGACGTGGACGAGTACAACCACAACACGGTGGCCACGCTCTCGGTGGACCTTGTCGGGGACCTCGACCTCGACCTCTCGGTGACCTGGGACCGCATCAACGCGCCCCAGCAGGGCGCCGACGGCTCGTTCCCGCAGAAGGACGACTTCCGGATGACGGTCGGGCTCGGCTGGTCCTTCTGAGGGCCCGCCCGGGTCCTTCCGAGGGCCCGCGCGGGGATCACTCTCCGCCGTGCCCAACGCGGGGTCCCCGTAGTGGGTCCCAGTAGTGGGTCCCAGTAGTGGGTCCCAGGACCGGGTCGCCGCAGCTGGCGCTCGCGCCGGGTGGGGGTGGCGGAGAGGGTGGGATTCGAACCCACGGAACCCGTGAGGGCTCACCGCCTTAGCAAGGCGGCGCATTCGGCCACTCTGCCACCTCTCCGCTGGGGCGCGGAGGATAGCGAGCGGCGCGGATCGTGGCCCGAACGAGTTGTTGGAAATCCCAGGGATGCACCCGGGGAGGGGATTCGGGGGATTTGCATCAACCGCCCATTCAGATCACCACAATGTTCAGCGAGGTCCTGCGTATCGCTCCCGCACGTTGCCCGGGCGCCCCGCGCGCCCGTCCGCGGACCCCACTCGCCATGGCTCCTGCCCAGCCCCGATCGGAGACCCCCGGCCACGCGGCCGACCGGCCCGCCCCGTCCCGGGGAGAGCTGGGGCACGCGCTGTTCCGGCTCTGGCTGCTGAACGTGCTCGCCGGGACCCTGGTCGGGTCCCTCTGGTTCTTCGACGCCCCGGCGGACCGGGCGCCCTGGATCCGGATCTACGTGTCCCTCGCGCTGGTCTCGTCCGTCGCGGTGCTCGGGATGGCGCCGGCCGCCGCGTTCCTCGTGATCTGGCGGTGGATCAAGAGCTGGCGCCTGGCCTGCCTGATGGCGGGCTTCGTGGGGGCCTGGTTCCTGGCGATCATGTACACGGACACGATCGTCTACCGGCTGCTCCGCTACCACTTCTTCGACAGCGCCGTGCTCAACATGATGCTGACCGAGGGGAGCGGGGACTCCATCATCCTCGGGGCGTACGTGTGGGAGACCGTGGCCCTCGTGATCGGCGGCCTGACGCTGACCCAGTGCCTGTGCGCGGCGGGCTTCGCGCGGCGCATCCAGCGGCTCAACCGCGAGGGGGTGCGCGGCAACCTGCTGCTCCAGCCCAAGACCGTGGTGGTGCTCGGCTTCCTGCCGACCCTGCTCTTCAGTCAGTCGGTGAGCGCCGCGGCGGACGTCGCCCAGCACCGTGAGGCGCTGCGCGCCATCCAGCCGATCCCCGTGGTGCCCCGGGTGCGCCTCGGGCAGATCATCGAGCCGCTGCTGGACCCGGAGGCCGAGCGGCCGCCCGAGATGGACCTGCTGCCCGTGGGGGCCCGGCTCGACTGGCCCCACCAGCGGCCGGTCCTCCCGGCGGACTCGTCCAAGGAGAACGTCTTCATCTGCGTCCTCGACTCCTGGCGGCGGGACATGTTCTCCCCGGAGCTCACGCCGCGGATCAGCGAGTTCGCGGCCGGGGCGCGGGTGTTCGAGGACCACCTGTCCGGGGGGAACGGCACGCGCTACGGGCTGTTCACCATGCTGTACGGCCTCCACGGCTCGTACTGGTTCCCGATGCTCGCCCAGCGCCGCGCGCCGGTGATGGTCGAGGCGCTGCAGCGCGCGGGCTACGACGTGCGCGTGTTCTCCAGCGCCTCCATGAGCTTCCCGGAGTTCCGGGAGACCGCCTGGGTGGACGTGGACGAGGGCGCGATCCTCGACTCCTTCCCCCCCGGCCTCGTGTCGTACCAGAAGGACGAGCTCCTCGCGGAGGCCTTCGAGGGCTGGATGGAGCGCCGGCGGGTCACCCGTGACGAGCGCCCCTTCTTCGCCTTCGTCCTGATCGACGCGCCCCACCAGCCCTACGAGAACCCGGGCGGACCCTTCGCCCCGGCGGTCGAGTCCCTCGACTACATCGAGCTCGGCCGGACCACGGAGGGCCCCGAGCTCGCGGGGCTCCAGGAGCGCGTGCGCAACGCGTACAAGAACTCCGTCGTGCACGCGGACGGGACCGCCGGGCGGATGCTCGACACCCTGGAGCGGTCGGGTCACCTGGAGGACACCTACACGATCGTCACGGGGGACCACGGCGAGGAGTTCTTCGAGTGCGGCTACTGGGGCCACACCTCCAACTTCTCACCGCCCCAGGTCCAGGTGCCCTTCGTGTTCCGCGGGCCCGGGATCACGCCCGGGGTCGAGCCCCGACCGACGTCCCACCTCGACCTCTCGAACACCTTGCTTGAGCTGCTCGGCGTGGACCCGTCGGTCCGCTCGGGCTACAGCCTCGGCCAGGATCTCCTGGCGCCCCTGGAGCAGCGTGAGCGGGTCGTCGCCGGCTGGAGTGACATCGGGCTCTGGACCGAATCGGGTATCTTCGACATCCCGCTGACGGCGCCTGGCATCGGCGGCTGGGTCCAGGAGCTCGAGTGCTACGACCTCCCGTGGAGCCCCGTCGCGGACGTCGCCCTCCGGTGCCGGAGGGAGCGCGCCGCCCTCGAGCAGATGGCGCGCGAGTGCGCGAAGTTCCTCCAGGTCCGCTAGGTCGATCCACCGCAACATGTCGCTGCCCGTCCGCGCCGCCACCCTGGCGCTCGCGTGCCTGACCGCCCTCGTGGCGCTCTCGGTCCGACAGCAGAACGCCATCGGCGTGGTGCTGCCCTCGGGCAGCGGCGCGGCCACGGAGGGGAGCGAGCCCGGCGACGCCACGTCCGCCGAGCCGGTCTGGGGCTCCTACGACCCCGACACGCTGTACCACGCGCGCCGGGTGGCGCGGGCCGTCAGGAACGCGGGCTGGGTCTCGTCCCACGACACGTTCCTCGCCCACCCCCACGGGGAGGGGAGCCTCGGCGCCGCCGTCCCGTGGCCGCCCTTCTACGACCTGCTCCTCACCGCCCTCGCCCGCGGCCGGCTCCCCTCGGTGACGGCGCTGCTGCCCGGCGCGTCGGAGGAGGAGGCGGACGCGCCCCGCGAGGCGGACGAGCCCCTGCTCCCGGCGACCCGGGTCCGGATCGAGCAGCTGGTCGCCTCGGTGCCCATGTGGTGCGGCGCCCTCGCGGCCCTGATCGCCGCCCTGGCCGCGGCGGGTCTCGGCCGGGCCCTCGCGCCCGTCGCGGCCGGCCCGGCCACGGCGTGCGCCGCCGCGCTCGTGGCGGGCCTCTCGGTGGCCTTCACGTTCGGGCACGTCCGCTACTCGCACCTCGGGAACGGGGACCACCACGCCTTCGTGTCCATGGCGCACGTGGCCATGCTCGCTGTGCTCGGCGCCGGCCTCCGTCCCGACCGGATCGCCCGACCCGTGGGGAGCGCGGCGCGGGGGGGGCTCGCCGGGCTGCTGGCGGGGGCGATGATCACGAGCTGGACGGCCTCCATCCTCTGGGTGGCCCTCGCGCAGCTCGCCCTCGTGCTGCGGCTGGCCCTCCCCTTCCGCGGGGAGCAGGGGCGCCAGAGCGCCCGCGGCCTGCCGATCCTCGCCACGACCTTCCACAAGGCGGCGCTGCTGGTGGTCATGCCCGCGGTGGTGGAGAGCCCCTTCAGCTCCACCGACCCGTTCAGCCTCATCGAGCTCTCCTGGTTCCACCTGATCTGGCTCGCCGTGGGGTGGCTGGTCTTCGCCCCCTACGCGCTGCTGCCGAGGTTCGCGGCCCAGCGCCGCGTGGTCGCCACGCTCCCCGCCGTGGCCCTCGCCCTGGTCCTCGTCATCGGGACCGACGCCCCCCGGCACCTGGCCGACGCCTTCTCCTGGGCAGGGGCGTCCAACGCCTTCATGGGCGGCATCAACGAGTCGCGGCCGCTCCTCGACGCCCCGTCCGCGCTCCTGAAGTTCGCGGGGGGCGCGGCCGTGCTCCTGCCCGTGGCCTGGCTCCTGGCCCTCCGGACCCTGGGCGCGGCGCCGCAGCTCCTGCCGTGGCTCACGGTGCTGCCCGCGCTGCTCCTCTTCACCCTGCTGCAGCGCCGCTTCGCCGAGGGGCTCGTGGCGCCGATGGCCGTGCTGGTGGCCGCGGTCGTCGCGGCCCGCCTCGTCCCACGGATCGCGGCGGGCACCCCGCGGGCGGCCGCGGTCGTCGGGCTGGCCCTGCTCTCGGTGGCGGCGAACCCCGCCACGGTCCGCAACACCCTGGCGCGCCGGGCGGCCGACCTCCCGGCGCGACCGTTCGTGACGAGCACGCCCACGGCGCTCCAGCAGCGCTCGATCGCGGAGGTGCTCGAGGGGCTGCGACCCGCGGGGGAGCAGGGCGGCGGCGTGCTCGCGGAGTGGGACCTCGGCCACGCGATCGAGTGGCGCGCGGGGCGGCCGACGGTGGCGTCGAACTTCGGCCTGTACCTGGGAGCGGCGTCCTTCCTGGCGCCGTGGCGCTTCTTCAGCGAGACCGACGAGGCCGCCGCGCGCGGGATGCTCGAGGACCTCGACGTCGGGGTCGTCCTCGTGGACGGCCGCACGCGCGCCCGCCGGGACGAGCTCGCGGCGGCGCTCGGACGGCAGCCCCTCTCGGACGAGGCCTGGGCCGGGACCATGGCCGCCCGGCTGATGGGAGAGGACGGCGCGACGCAGCACCCCGCCTTCCTCCGCATGGTCGCCGCGGGGTCCCCGGGAGGCCTGCGCGCCTTCGAGGTCGTCCGCGGCGCCAGGCTCAGGGCGCGGGGCCGCTCGCTCACCGTGACCGCCACCCTCCTCGACGCCGCGGGCGGCCGGTCTCGCTGGAGCGCCTCGGCGCGGGCTGCCGGCGAGGGGCCCGCGGACCTCGAGCTCCGCGTGCCCTACGGGGTCGCGCCCCGGCCGCTCGACCCGCTCCGGGCCGCGGCCACCGGCGCCGTGTCGGTGGAGCGCATCGACCTCGTCCTCGACGGCCAGGTCGTGCCCGCTCCGATCACGGACTGGGACGTCCTGGACGGCCTCCTGATCGACGTTGCCCGCTGACCGTTCCCGCGGTCGGACCGTTCCCGCCGGGGGACCTGCCGCTCCCCACGCTTTTCGCGCTCGTTACAGGTCCGGCGGGATCGAGCCCCTATGAAGGGGGCTCCCCGAGTGTCCCCAGACTCCACGCCATGCGCTCCCTCCTCCGACCCCTCCTCGCCGCCGCGCTGCTCGCCCCGTGCGCGTCGACCCTCGCCGGCGCCCAGACCATCGGCTCGCCCCAGGTCAGCATCAACCACGAGGACCTCGCCCGGGAGTTCCTGAAGCGGACGGGGTTCGACTCCATGCCCGCGGAGGAGGTCTCGGTGGAGGACCTGCTCCAGCGCTCCTTCTTCACGATGCGGGTGGGGGTCTTCGACCTGGGCCTCAGCACGTACTCCGCGCTGAGTCGGACCAACGGGGACGACTTCGCGCTCCTCGCCGCCGCGCTGCTCGACGTCCAGGGTCAGTTCCTCGGGTGGCTCGGGCCCAAGGCGCCGGGGATCAAGCAGGCGGAGAAGGACCTGAAGACCCTCAAGAGCTACTGCAAGAAGCTCCGCGGCGACGCCATCAACAAGCTGGACCCGAAGGAGACCGGCGACCTCATGACGCTGCTCGGGGCCAGCAAGAAGGCGCTGGAGGCGCAGCAGCGGTTCGGTGAGTACATGGCGCGCGGGACGGCGCTGGGGCTCGACCGCGAGGACGAGTACGTGGACACGTTCCTCGTGGCGCCCAGGCGGCGGGACTTCCTGGAGCTCCTGAGCACGTTCGGTGCCATCAGTCCGGCGAACCGCGGCGTCTACTGGACCAACGACGTCGCCACCTGGACCAACACGTACTTCAACGACATCTCGGTGGTGGCCCTCGAGTTCGCCAGCCTGGGGAGCTCCACGGGGGGCGCCTTCGCGGGCATCAGCATGAACTCGCGCACCCCCACGGGGATGCAGCAGCAGATCGCGCAGCTCGCGGGCAACGCGATGATCGACAACCTCTTCGGGGACCGGATCCCGCCGTCCCTCGCGGGGGCGCTGTCCGTGAACCTGGTGGTCGAGGTCTACGGCGAGTGCAACACGCGGGTCGACGGGGACCTCCGGGCGCGCCGCACCCAGGCGCGAGAGATGTTCGTGCCCGGCGGCCTGTCGGAGGGCGGCATCCTGCCCCCCGACCTCGCCGACAGCCGCTGGCGCTCGGAGCACGGCAAGGACCACTTCCTGGTGGCGCTCCAGGCCTCCCAGGCCGCCGGGGCCAGCGAGGCGCGCAAGAAGCACGAGAAGACCGGGAGCTTCGAGCTCATGGACGACCGTGAGATCAAGCGCATGGTCCTCAAGGCGCCCTTCCTGGGGGCGCCGGCCCTGGACGCGCCGGTGATCCCCGACGACTTCTGGGGGGACAGCCTCGAGTTCTTCCGCTCCTACCGCACGGCCTTCATCCACTGGCTCCGCACCAAGGGGCAGCGCTCCAAGTCGAAGTCCGAGGCGGCCTTCGGCGTGTACCTGACCCGGCTCGCCCAGGCGGAGTCCGGCGCGGAGTCCCTGGAGGACACCTTCGAGGAGGTCTACGCCAAGCCGCTCAGCGCGGCCGAGCCGTCCAAGGGGGACCTCGAGGGGCAGTTCCTCGACTGGCTCTCGAAGCTCTGAGGGGGAGTCGGTAGCCTCGGCGGATCATGCCGCCCGAGACCCTGACCCGAGACCACGCCGCCGCGGCCCCGGAGTTCCTGGGCTGGGACGGTCCGCTGCTGACCCGTGCGGCGGAGCGGATCATGGGGGCGGCGGAGGGGCCGGAGGACCTCGGCGACCTCGTGATCGCCGTCCCTGGTGCCCGCGCCGGCCGCGGCCTCGCCCGGGAGCTGCGCGAGCAGGCGAGGGCGCGCGGCTGGTCCGGGTACTTCGCCCCCGTGATCACCACGCCCGGGGGCCTCGCGGACCGGCTCCTGCCCCTGGAGGGCGCGCCCGCGGACCGGACCACCCGGACCCTCGTGTGGGAGCGCGCGCTCGTCCGGACCCGGCCGGAGCTGCTCCTGCGCATCCTCTCCCGCCCGCCCGGCCGCGGCGACCGCGCCGCCTGGTGGCGGGTGGCGGACCAGCTGCGCGACCTCCACTCGGAGCTGGCTCAGTGGGGGCACGACTTCGCCGGCGTCCGGGCCCGGCTGGAGGCGCACGCCACCTGCCCGGCGGGGGAGTTGCGCCGCTGGGAGGCGCTGACGGAGATCCAGGCGGCATGGCGCCAGGAGATGGAGGCGCTGGGGCTCGTGGATCCCCACGAGGGCCGCGCGCGGGCGCTCAAGGCCGGGCGCGTCGCACGGGGCACGCGGGTCGTGCTGGTCGGCGTCCTGGAGATGAACCTGCTGCTGCGGCGGGCGCTGGCGGCCCTGGACGAGGCGCCCCGGGTGCTCGTGCTCGCGCCGGAGG
>JASFWR010000270.1:0-5295 GCA_050049155.1 Planctomycetota bacterium
GGCCGGACATCCGCGCCGCCGAGCGGCGCCTCGCGGCCCAGACCGCGCGGGTCGGGATCGCCACGGCGGACCTCTACCCCACCTTCGGCATCAACGGCTCCCTCGGCTTCAGCGACTTCGCGGGGGGCAACCTGCTCGACGCCGGGAGCCGCGCCTTCTCCCTGGGCCCGTCCATGCAGTGGACGCTCTTCGACGGGGGCCGCACCCGCAGCGCCATCAAGATCGCCGACGCCGGCGTGGAGCAGGCGCTCCTGCTCTACGAGCGGACGGTGCTGTCCGCCCTCCAGGAGGTCGAGACGGCGATGACCACCTTCACCCAGGAGGGCAGCCGGGTCGGCGCCCTCGAGCGGGCGGCCTCCTCGTCGCGGGAGGCACTGCGCCTGTCCACGGGGCTCTACGAGAAGGGCCTCATCGACTACGAGCAGCTGCTCGACGTCCAGCGCAGCCTCCTCAGCCAGGAGATCGAGGTCTCCGCAGCCCGCGGCCAGGCCGCCACCTCGCTCGTGATGCTCTACCGGGCCCTTGGCGGCGGCTGGGACCCCGCCGAGCTGGACCAGCAGGAGCAGGAGGACGAGGCGCCCGCGGCGGACGGGGGCGGGAAGGCCGCCCCCTCGCAGGATTCCCCCGCGCAGGACTCCCCCGGGCAGGGTTCTTCCAAGCAGGGGACCGGCGCCTCCAGCGGCGACGGCGGCTGAGCCGAGGCCACGGCCGGCCCTCGGGGCCGCCCCGATGAGGACGAGGGCCGGGTCGATCCCCTCGGCACCCGTCCTCGGGGGGGTCCGGAGCCTCCACGGTCCCCGGCGACCCGATGGCCGGTCGGAGATCGACCCCCTCCCCCGCTCAGGGGCAGGTCTGGATCGCGAGGGCGTTCGACAGCGCCGGCAGGGTGCCCTGGCTCAGGGCCTGCACCGCGAGCTGACCGCTGGAGAGCGCGTTGAGCCCGGCCGCACCGGGGTGCCAGGTGACGTGCGCCGTGCCGTCGAGCCCCGCCTGCGCGAGGGCGAGGACCTGTCGCCCGGCGCCGAGGCAGAGGCTCCCCGCGGGGACGCTCATCGGCAGGTCGCGCTGGCCGCCGACCAGGGCGACGGTCGCGCCGGGCGCCGCGCCGGTCACCGTGAAGTTCAGGGCGTTCCCCCCCTGCGGCGCGAGGAGCGCGAGCTCGGGCGCGCCGGCGCCCTGGTCGCAGAAGGACACCACGTCGAGGCAGGGACCGGAGCCGCCCAGCGTCACCCGGGTGTAGGGCGCGCTGATCGGGAGCGTGTGGCCGTCGACGGTGGCCGTGTGGGTGGTGATCAGGTCGATGGTCGTGCGGCCCGGCTCCAGCGGGATCGAGAAGGTCCAGGTGCTGCCGCTCCCCACCATGTCCGCCCAGTTCTCCGCCGGGAACAGGTCGTAGAGGTACCAGGACGAGCCGTCAGGCCCCCTGTCGTACATCCAGAAGACGCGGCTCTCCTCGGGCACTCCGCCCTCGGGGAAGGTCACCGTGACGTCGAGCTCGGCGCCGTCGACCACCGCGGAGATCTCGGGCGTCTCCAGCGCGCCCTGGGCCCCGAAGAGCTGCTCCGCGAAGAACGCGGGGTTCACGCCGTTGGTGGGCGCCTCGGGGTGACCGGAGCGGTCGTGCCCGCCGTTGGGGACGATGTAGGTCCGCAGGCCAGGGAGGATCGTGCTGGTGTCCGGCACGTCGTAGGCGACCCAGTCGTGGGAGCCCGGGAGGCTGAGGATCTCGACGCCCCGGTCCGCGAGCTGCTCCCAGTTCTCGCTCACGTAGAGGTCGTCGGTGACGCGGTCGAACGCGGCCTCGATCTCCGCCTCCGTCCAGCCGTGGGCGCGGATCGCCGCGCGGAACGCATCGCCGGAACGGAAGGCCTTGTAGTAGTAGTTCCACCACTGATCGCCAGCGGGCAGGCCCGCCGCGCGGGCCGCGTCGAAGTCCGCGTCCGCGGCGACGACCTCGGCGACCGCCTCGGGGTCCTCGGCTCGGATCGGGGACAGCGCCGTGAACGCGTGCGTGCTCCGGACCGCCGTGATGCGCTCGTCGTGGATGGACGAGATCAGGGGCGCGACGCCGTTCTTGGAGTTGCCGTGCGCGATGACCGGACCGGGCTGGATCAGCGGGTCGTCGAAGGCCGCGGTGATGGAGCGCATCATGATGGCGCTCCACAGGAAGTACTCCGTGTAGCGGTAGTCGAGGGTCTCGATGAACCGATCCCGGAGCTCGGACTCCGAGGGGAGATCGGGGTAGTTCCTGAGCCCGGTGATGAGCGGGGTGACGACCCCGACGCCGCCGGCGATGGCCACCGCGGTCCCGTCGCTCACGTACAGCTGCTGGTCCCCCACGGCTGGGGTCCCCTTCCCTCCGATCACGAAGCCGCTGGCGGCGCTGGTGAGAGGAACGACGAGCCGGACGGGGACGCGGATCTCCTCCCCGGCCCACCAGTCGTCGACGTGGATGTCGATGAGCTTCTGGCGGGTCGTGCCGCCGACCGTGTCCACGTGCCAGTCCTCGAGGACGACCACGTCCAACGTGCTCGCGTCGGTCATGGTCGGCATGTGGAACGGCTCGTCGAGGGTGGGCCCGCTGAGCTGGACGGAGCCCGTGGCGTCGCCGGGGCCCGGGCCCTGCGCGAGCGCGAGGGACGGCATCAGGGAGGCCAGGACAACGACGCCCCTGGCAGGGAGCGTGATCACGGTCGTGTGGGTCATGGGTTCTTCCCACTCGGTGCTCGAGGGGAGGGCAGGCAGAGTTGGCGGGTTCGCTGGGGCGCCCGTACGGACGGCGCCTTGAACCGGCAGGCTCCTCGACGGTTCCGCACGTCCTGCGGATCCGTGGGAGAGCGCGTCGGGCGCCGTTGCTGCGCGGGGGCTCCGGGGCCCAAGGCGCGCAGGGGGCGTTGCGGCGTCCCGGATCGGGGCGACCCGTCCGAGCACGCGCCGCTCAGCCCAGGGCCGCGAGCCGCTCGACGAGGCGGTCGACGTCCGCCTCCACCTGGTACAGGCCGAAGCCGAAGCGCAGCCGGTCGTCCCGCGCGTCCGTGATGACGCGGGCCTCGAGGAGGCGCCGCTGCAGGTCCCGCGCGTCCCCGCGCCGGAAGGTCAGGAAGTGCCCGCGGCGCGCCCCGGGGAGCTCGTCCCGCCCGGGGACGAGCTCGGGGAGGCCGAGGGGGCCCGCCTCGCCCGCGCCGACCCGGTCGAGGAAGCGGTCCTGCAGGGCGACCACGTGAGCGTGGATGGCGTCCACGGTGAGCCCCTCGTCCCGGAGGAGGTCCAGCACCGCCACGAGCCGGTGGAAGGGGGTCGGCTCGAAGGTGGCCCCGAGCATCCGCGAGGCCCCGGGGTCGTACTCCACCCGCGCCCCCTGCTCGCCGTCGAGCGACCCGAAGCCGGCGAACCAGCCCGTGAACTCGGGGCGCTCCTCGCGCCCGTCCGGGGCCACGAGGAACGAGACCCCCTCCCCCGCCATGGCGTACTTGTAGCCCCCGCTCATGTAGTACAGGCGGTCCTCGTACGGGCCGAGGTCCGTGGGGAGCGCCATGAACCCGTGGTAGCCGTCCACCACGCAGGCCGTCTCGGCGGGCAGCGCCATCAGGAGGTCGAAGACCTCGTCGAACGCGTGCCCCGAGGAGAAGAAGACGTGGCTCGCGAAGGCGAGGTCCCAGCCGCCGCCCCCGGCCGCCGCCGCGAACCTCTCGGGGAGGGTCCCGAAGGGCTCGGCCGCGACCTGGGTCCACTCGACCCGCCCGCTCTCCCGGAAGCGGCGCATCTGCCGGGTGAAGCTGTGGAACTCGGCGTCCGTGGAGAGGACCCGCAGCGGGCGGCCCTCGGACCACGCGGGCAGGGCGCTCATCAGGCGCAGCAGCAGGTCGTGGGTGTTGGCCGAGAAGGCCACGCGGTTCGGGTCGGAGACCCCGAGCACCCGGGCCACGCCGGCCTGGGCGGCGGGGTACACGTCCCCGAAGAACCGCCCCCACTTCTCGTCCGCGAGCGCCGCCGCGTCCTCCCACGCCCGCGCGTGGGCGGCCCGGGTCGCGTCGGGCCACAGGTGGTGGCTGTGGGCCGCGAAGTGCAGCCGCCCCGGCTCCGCCTCGAGGGCGGCGCGGAAGAGGTGGGTCGCGTCGAGGGAGCTCACGCCGCGAGGGTAACCGGCGGGCGCTGGAGCGAGTATCGCGGCGCTGGATAGACTCGGGTGTCCCTCCCCCATCCCAGCCGCCCCACAGAGATGACCCAGACCTTCGACCGCCGCTCCCTCCTCGTCACCGCCGGCGCCGGCGCCGCCACCCTCCTCGGGGCCTGCGCCTCCGAGCCGAAGCGGGCCGCCGCGCCCCTCGCCTCGGGCCGCAAGCTGCGTCACGGCGCCATCGCCTGCGGCGGCATGGGCTTCAGCGACCTGCGGGCCCTGGCGAGCCACCCGGAGATCGAGGTGGTGGCCCTGTGCGACGTGGACACCGCCCGCATCGAGGGCGCCCGCAAGTTCGCAGAGGGCGCCCGCGAGTTCCAGGACTGGCGCGTGATGCTCGACGAGATGGCGGGCGAGCTCGACTCCGTCCACGTGTCCACCCCGGACCACATGCACGCGGCCATCTCCATGGCCGCGATGGCGCGCGGGCTCCACGTGTACTGCCAGAAGCCGCTCACCCGCACGGTGGCCGAGGCGCGGGCCATGCGGCGCATGGCGGCGCGCACCGGCGTGGTCACGCAGATGGGCATCCAGAACCACTCCAACCAGAACTACGCCCGGGCGCTCGCGCTGTTCCGCCAGGGCCTCATCGGCAAGGTCCACGAGGTGCACGTGTGGTCCGACCGCCCGGCAGGCTGGTGGCCGCAGGGCGTCGGGCGGCCGGAGGGGTCCGATCCGATCCCCGAGACCCTCGATTGGGACGCCTGGCTCGGCGTGGCCCCCGAGCGCCCGTTCAAGGCGGGCGAGTACCACCCCTTCAAGTGGCGCGGCCGCGAGGACTTCGGGACCGGCGCCCAGGGTGACATGGCGTGCCACCTCATGGACCCCGTCCCGTGGTTCCTCGGGCTCGACTCGCCGCTCACCCTCCGCTCGGACGGCCCCGAGCCGAACGGCGAGAGCTTCCCCCTGTGGTCGCGGGTGCACTACACCTTCGCCCCGAACGACCTCACCACGCGGGGGCCGCTGCCGGTCACCTGGCACGACGGCGGGATGCTCCCCCCGGTGGACCTGCTCACCTCCCTCGGGACGGACCGCGAGTCCCTGCCCAAGAACGCGTGCCTGTTCGTGGGCACCGAGGGCGCTCTCATCGCCAACCCGTACGGCGAGCCGCAGCTGCT
>JASFWR010000035.1:0-15977 GCA_050049155.1 Planctomycetota bacterium
GGGCGGGTTAGTCCGCGCCCGCCGCCGTAGCCGAGCGCCCTCAGGTTGGCGTCCACGGCCGCGGGGATGGGCTCGTCGCCGGAGTCGCCGCCGAGCCGGCCCGCCTGCTCCCGGGTCCGCGTGTCCCACCGGCGGAGCGCGCCCAGGAGCTCTCGCACCTTGTCCGGGTGGTCGGCCGCGACGTCCGAGGATTCCGACGGGTCGAGGTCGAGCCGGTACAGCCTGAGGTCGAGCTCCTCGTCGGGGGCCAGCGCCGCGCCGGCCTCCGCCGGCGGCGTGCGCACGTGGAGCTTCCAGGACCCGAGCCGAGCCGCGAGGAGCCGCCGACCTCCGGCGTGACGCTCGCGCTGGCTGACGATCAGCCGCGGCGCGGGGACCTCCGCCGTCACGTTCCCGCCTGCAACCATGAGCGGCGCGAGGCTCACACCCGTTCCCACGTTCGGGAGCGGGGCGAGGCCGGCGAGGTCGAGGATGGTGGGCGCCAGGTCCACGAGCCCCACGGGCTCGTCCACCCTCGCGGGGCCGTGGGCGCGACCGCCGGGCCCCAAGATCAGGAGAGGGACGTGCACCAGCTCCTGGTGCACGGTGTGGGAGTGGTGCAGGGAGCCGCGCTCGTCGAACTCCTCCCCGTGGTCCGAGGCGACGGCGATCAGCTTCGGGCGCCCGGAGCGGTGGCGCGCGGACACGTGCTCGATCACCGCGGCGACGTCCGCGTCCATCGCGCGGACCTCGGAGTGGTAGAGCTCGCGGAGCCAGTCCAGCTCCCCTCGGGTGAGCCCGTGGGTCCCCGGGACCTCCCCGGCCCGGATCCGGTTCGCGTCGAACCGGTCCCCGATCCGGGCGCGGGCCGCCGGCGCCGCGCGGGGCCCGCCGAGGGCCTCCACGTCGCGGCGCTCGTAGGGCCCGTGGGGGTGGAACAGGTGCACGTGGAGGAAGACAGGCTCCTCCCTGGGCTCCTCGAGCCAGGCGATCACCCGCTCCGGCCGCGCGCTCGCCTCCAGGTGCTCGTAGCCGCGGGCGAGCCCGAAGGCCTCGCCGAGCCACGGGTTGTCGAGGAACCCCGCCGTGGCGTACCCCCGGGCGCGGAGGTGCTCGGCGAGGGTCACCACCCCGCGCGCGAGGAGCGGCGCCGTGCTCACCGAGCCGTGGACGGCGGGGTCGAGGCCGGTGAGCATCGAGGCCACCGACGGGTGGGTGTGGGGGGCGGGCGCCGTGGCGTCGGAGAAGCGGACCGCATGGATGGAGAGCCGGTCCAGGAACGGCGTCGTGCTCCGCGCGGGGTCGTGGACGCCGGCCGGTCGGTTGAAGCCGATGGCGTCGAACCGCGTCGTGTCGAGGGTGACGAGGACGATGTCGGGGGCGCCCGGGGGGAGGGGCTCGGGCGACGCGGCCAGGGGCGGCAGGCCCTGGCGAAGGGGTGCCTGGTCGGCGGCTCGGATCCCGACGAGGGCGGCGAGCCCGACGGCGCCCACCGCGACCGCGCGCGCCGCGCCGCCCGCCGAGGAGAGCCAGGTCGCGAGGAGCGCGACC
Organism: Planctomycetota bacterium; assembly: GCA_050049155.1. Taxonomy (GTDB): domain Bacteria; phylum Planctomycetota; class UBA1135; order UBA1135; genus Saltatorellus. Next base: position 1,531 of record JASFWR010000035.1, read on the forward strand.
GTCGCGGACGAGCCCAGCGCCATCAGCACCCCACGGCGCCGCGGGACGTCGAGGTCGAGGGCCTCGAACAGCGCGAGGGAGCAGAGGGCTCCCAGGAGGGCCCCCGAGAGGGCCCCCGCGAGCGCCCCGCGTAGGACGCCCTCGGGGGCTCCGCGTCGCTCCCGGGACCACGCGTGGAACGCCGCGCCGACCGCCGCGCCGGCCAGCGCCGCGAGGGTGGGGGAGCCGAGACGCGGGACCAGGTCGCCAAGGGTCCAGGGGCCGAGGCCGGGGACCCGCGCCAGCCACGCCAGGAGCGCCGCGGCGACGGTCAACGGCGCGGCGGTGCGCATGGACGACGGGATCCCCATGGCCCTAGGCTAGGTCCCATGCCCACCCCGGTGACGCCGAATCCCCCCGAGCCCGGCGGGGCCCGTGGCGGGGCTCCAGGCGGCGCGCCGGGAGGGGCGCCGGGGGGGACACGGCCGCCGCGGGCCACGGCGCGGGGGTCCACAGCGCGGGGGTCCACAGCGAGGGGGTCCACCGCGAGGCTGGCCCTCGGCGGGGCCGCGCTCGGCGCCGCGGCCGGGCTGGCCCTCCGCTTCCTGACCGGGGGCGCGGGCCCGTCGGACCTGGAGGTGGCGGTGGGCGGCGCGGCCCTCGTCGGCTGCGGGTCGGTCGCGCTCCGAGGCGCCCGTGGCCGCGGGGCCGCGCGCGCCCTGCTGGTGCTGCTCGTCGTCGGCCTCGGGTGGGCGCTGCGCGGGGAGGGACCGGACCGGCCCGCGCCCCTGTCCGCGGCGGACCTCGAGCGCGCGCGCGGGGGGCTCCTGATCACCGTCGACGGCGCCCCCGGTCACGGGCGGGACGTCCGGACCGAGTCCATGTGGATCGCGCCCGCGTCGCACCGCCCCGGGATCCTCGCGGGTCTCCTGACGGGCCGCCACCCCCTCGCGATGGGGTGGCCGATCGGCGAGGGCCGGGACGCGCCGCGCCCGGCCGGCGGCCCGCTGACCCTCATGGAGCGCGTCCACGCCCTCGGGCTGGAGGTCGCCGCGTTCGGTGAGGGGCGCCTCGCCGGGTGGGCGAGCGCAGGCGCCGAGCTGCGCGCGGGCGACCTTGTCGGCGCCCTTCGATGGGTGCACGCCGGCGAGGGGAGGCCGCGCTTCGCCCACGTCCACCTCCCGGCGCTCGCCGCCGCGGACGTCTCACGGGCGCGGCGCCGCTGCGAGGAGCTGGGGCTCGCCGCTGTGGCGGTCTGGCTCGGCGGCACGGACCCGGTGGAGGAGCCGCCGGGACGGTTCCTCGGAGGGGCGGCGGCGGAGCGGCGCGTGGCCTTCTGGGGGGCGACGGCGGCCGGGTGCGTTCCGGGGGTGGAGTACGGGGTCGAGCGCCCGGCGCTCTCCCTGTGCAACGCCGGGGACGCGCTGCTGCGGGAGATGCACCTCACCGGACCGCTCGCCTCGCTCGTGCCGGCGGTCCTGTTCGAGGCGGGCCCGCGGGATCGGCCGCACCGTCTCTTCGGTCGCCTCCCCGCCGAGGGTGGGGCGCACCTGGACCTCTCCGTGGAGCTGACGCCGCTCGGGTCGGACCCCGTCCGCGACTGGCGGCTGGGCGGCGCGCCCCAGGGGAGCCTCGCCTTCCGGAACGTGGTGCGCGCCTCCTGGGGGAGCCGCGGCGAGGAGGGGGCGGGCCCGGGGGGCGATGGGCCCGCGGAGGCGGAGCTGGAGCGCATGGCGGCGCGCGCCCTCGAGGAGCTGGAGGCGTGGCGGGGACAGATCGTGGGGGAGGGGGAACCCGGCGCTCCGGTTCGGTAGCCTCGGGCCCATGGATTCCCAGGACGACGGGCCCGGCAGCGGAGACATGGCGAGCGCGGACCCCGCGGCTGCCGAGCCCGGGGGAGGCCCGGGCCCCGCTCGCGCGAGCCTGCTCCTCGTGGACAACGACGCGCGCATCGTGGAGCTGCTGACCTGGTTCCTCTCCCAGCGCGGCTACGACGTGCGGACCGCCGCGTCCTTCGTGGAGGCGCGCGAGCGGCTGGCGGAGCGCGCGCCGGACCTGCTCGTGTCCGACGTGGACCTCGGCGCGGAGTCCGCGGTCCAGGAGCTCCCGCGGCTGCGGGCCGACGGGATCCTGCCGCGCACGCTCGTGGTCTCCGGCTACCTCGACGCCACGGTGCAGGCCGCGCTCGGCGCCCTGCCCGAGGTGGTGGGGACGCTGCCCAAGCCCTTCGAGTTCACCGACCTCGAGGCGTCCATCGAGGCGGCGCTCCGCGCGGGGGAGGTGGGAGGCCCGAAGGGTGATGCCGAGGAGGGTGCCGCGGACGACGCTGCAGGCGACGCCGCGGACGGGACCTCCGATCCGCTCCCGGGCGAGGGGGTCGAGGTGCCCCGCCCGCCGGCCGCGGTGGAGGCCGCCGCGCCCTTCGAGGTGCCTCGCCCCGGGATGCCGCCCGTCCCGGACGCGGAGGATCCTGGATCCGCGTCTGGAGCGGCGGCGGAGGAGGACGACGATGAGGACGGGTGGATCGAGATCCGGCCCGGTCCCTGAGGTCCGCGGCGTCGCCGGGGAGGACCCCGGCCGCCGCGCTCCCGCGAACCGAACCCCTTCCGTTGGAGGACCAGATTGACGCGACTGCAATGGCGCACGGCGGGTGAGTCCCATGGACCGACCCTGATCGGCATCGTGGAGGGCGTGCCGGCCGGGCTGCGGTTGGACGTGGAGCGCATCGACCGCGAGCTCGCGCGGCGGCAGCTGGGCTACGGCCGCGGCGGACGGATGCGCATCGAGACCGACCGCGTCGAGATCCTCTCGGGCTGGAAGGGGGGCGTGACCATCGGCGCGCCCATCGCGTTCGCGGTGAAGAACAAGGACGCCGTGATCGAGCGGCTGCCCACGCCCACGAACCCGCGCCCCGGGCACGCCGACCTGGCGGGCTGCCAGAAGTGGGGGCACCGGGACCCGCGGGCCGTGCTGGAGCGCGCGAGCGCCCGGGAGACCGCCGCGCGGGTGGCGGCCGCCGCCGTGGCCAGGCAGGTGGTGGAGGCCTTCGGCGTCGAGGTCTTCGGGTACCTGACGGGGCTCGGGGGGGTGTCCTGCGACGAGGGCGCCTGGGGTGCGGCAGACGGTCGCAGGTTGGAGGTCCGCGCCTCCTCGGACTTCCTGAGCCTGGACCCCGCGGCGGACGAGGCCATGCGGGCCGCCGTGGACGAGGCCCGGGAGGCCAAGGACAGCCTCGGGGGGACCTTCGAGGTGCGCGCCACCGGCCTCCCGCCGGGGCTGGGCTCCTGCGCCAGCGGCCCCGAGCGCCTCACGGCCCGGGTCGGGGGCGCCCTGTTCTCCATCCCGGCCATCAAGGCGGTGGAGTTCGGCCTCGGCTCGGGGGTGGCGACCCGCCGCGGGAGCGCGGTCCACGACGCCATCGTGCCCGGCGACGCCGTCCCGGGGCGGGCCGGGGAGGCCTTCGCCCGCACCACCAACCGCTCCGGGGGCCTCGAGGGGGGCATGACCACCGGGGAGCCCCTGGTCGTCCGGGCGGCCATGAAGCCGATCCCGTCCATCCGCCTGGGGATGCCCTCGGTGGACCTGCACACCGGGGAGCCCGTGGAGGCCACCTACCAGCGCTCGGACGTGACCTCCGTCCCCGCCTGCTCGGTCGTGGGGGAGGCCATGGTGGCCATGGCCCTCACGGAGGCCTTCCTCGAGAAGTACGGCGGGGACTCCATGGACCAGGTGGCCGCCGCCCTGGAGCACCACCGGGGTGAGCTGGAGCAGCTCGGGCGCCCGGAGGGGGGGCCCGAGGGCGACTCCGAGGGCTGATCCGGGGCGCCGAGGATTTCCTGCGAGGGACCTTGACCCCTCAACGGCGATCCCTATCCTTCTCGCTCCACTCGCCGCTCCGGCGGGCGTCCGCCGTGCGGACGTTCGTCCGAGCAGCCGGAGGCCGCAGGGCGTCATCGCCAGTGTGGCTCAATTGGTAGAGCAGCTGATTTGTAATCAGCAGGTTGCGGGTTCAAGTCCCGCCACTGGCCCCACCAACTCCGGCGGCACCCGATCGCCCCGCGCGATCCGGGGCCGCGGCCGCTCACTCAAAACGTAAACCGACTCGAGGATGACACGGGAGCGTGCCGTCCCCGGCCACGCAGCGCCTCCGGGCCGCGCGTCGCGGGGGCAGGGCATGCGATCGTACCGATCGTCCCGTCGGTCGTTCGCGCATCCGCAGCCCGCGGTGCGACGCCGTCCGCGGCGCCGCGCCCCCTCGGGCTCGGACTCTCCGGGCGGGGGAATTCCCGAGCGGTCAAAGGGGTCAGACTGTAAATCTGATGGCTCAGCCTTCGCAGGTTCGAATCCTGCTTCCCCCACCAGCCTCCTCCGCCGTCCCGTCGCACGGTTCGGTCCTCGAATGGGGGGCAGCCCCGGAGGGAACGCAGCCCCATCGGCACGGCAGCCCCATCGAACGGCGGCCCCATCGAACGGCGGCACCGTCCCCAGGACGGCACGCGAACGACGACGGATCGACCGGTTTCGATGCGTGTCGCTCCCTCCCCCCGATCTCCCCGACCCCCGCGCTCGCGCGCGGCGGTCCCACCTGCGGGGACGCCCACCGCGGGTGTAGTTCAATGGTAGAACGGCAGCCTTCCAAGCTGCATACGGGGGTTCGATTCCCCCCACCCGCTCCACCCGCCCCGAGCCTCCCTCGACGGCGCAGCGCGCCGAGGTGGGGGAGCGGACCCGCCGGTCACCTCGAGTCGAGGCCAAACGCTGCTGTAGCTCAGTGGTAGAGCACTTCCTTGGTAAGGAAGAGGTCACGGGTTCAAGTCCCGTCAGCAGCTCCACCTCCTCCGCTGCGACCTTCGCCACCAGCTCCCAGCGACCTCCACCTTCACCCGCCCTCAGCGGGTGGAGGCTTCTCTTTTCAGTTCCACCGATCGCGCCGCAAGAGCGGCTCTCCGATCCGGCGTCCTCCGTTCACGCGGGGTGACGTCAACCCACCTCCGGGATCCGGCGCAGGCCGGTGAACGGGACATCCCACCGACGAGACACCCGAAATGGCCAAGGAAGTCTTCGAGAGGAACAAGGACCACGTGAACGTCGGGACCATCGGTCACGTCGACCACGGGAAGACCACCCTCACCTCCGCCATCTGCCGCCACCAGGCCGCCAAAGGCCTCGCCAAGGCAATGGCCTTCGACATGATCGACAAGGCGCCGGAGGAGAAGGCGCGCGGTATCACCATCTCGACCGCCCACGTCGAGTACGAGACCGACTCGCGTCACTACGCCCACGTCGACTGCCCCGGTCACGCTGACTACGTGAAGAACATGATCACGGGTGCCGCCCAGATGGACGGCGCGATCCTCGTGGTCTCCGCCGCTGACGGCCCGATGCCCCAGACCCGCGAGCACATCCTGCTCGCCCGTCAGGTCAACGTGCCCGCCATCGTCGTGTTCATGAACAAGGTCGACCAGGTCGACGACGAGGAGCTCCTCGACCTCGTCGAGATGGAGATCCGCGAGCTCCTCTCCAAGTACGAGTTCCCGGGCGACGACATCCCGATCATCCGTGGCTCCGCCCTCGGCGCCGAGAACGCCCTCAACGACGGCAAGGGCCCCGACGATGACGCGTTCAAGTGCATCGACGAGCTCATGGACGCGGTCGACAGCTACATCCCGCTCCCCGAGCGCGACGTCGACAAGGACTTCCTGATGCCCGTCGAGGACGTCTTCTCGATCAAGGGTCGCGGTACCGTCGGTACCGGCCGTGTCGAGCGCGGCATCGTCCGCACCGGCGACGCCCTCGAGATCGTCGGCATGCAGGAGGAGATCGGTAACACCACCTGCACCGGCGTCGAGATGTTCCAGAAGACCCTCGACGAGGGCCGCGCCGGCGAGAACGTCGGTGTCCTCCTCCGCGGCGTCGACAAGAGCGACCTCAAGCGCGGCATGGTCCTGGCCAAGCCGGGCACCGTCACCCCGCACACCAAGTTCGAGTGCGAGGTCTACGTCCTCTCGAAGGACGAGGGCGGCCGTCACACGCCGTTCTTCTCCGGCTACCGCCCGCAGTTCTACTTCCGGACCACGGACGTGACCGGCAACGCCGACCTCATCGGCGCCGAGATGTGCATGCCCGGCGACAACGTCAAGCTGAACGTCACCCTCGGCACCCCGGTCGCGATGGAGGACCAGCTCCGCTTCGCGATCCGCGAGGGCGGCCGCACCGTCGGTGCGGGCGTCGTCACCAAGATCGTCGAGTGATCACCGCGCCGCCGCGGCGTCCTCCGGGGCGCCGCGGCGGCGATCCCACCCCGAGCGAGAGCGCGTCCGTCGCTCCGCCCCCCGACCCCGAACACCCGACGGCCGACGGGCCTCCCCCTCCCCGGGGACCCCAGCCCCAGGCCGCCGCGAACCCCAGCCAGCGCCCCCTCCAATGAAGACCAAGGAACGCTACGTCTTCCTCGAGTGCACCGTGTGCAAGGAGCGGAACTACACGACGCACAAGCGTCTGAAGGCCGCCTACAAGCTCGAGAAGAAGAAGCACTGCAAGCGCTGCCGCACGCACACCCCGCACCGCGAGAAGAAGCTCTGAGCCCGCCGGGCCCAGGCTGACACGCGCGACGCACCCCTCCCTCTCTCCCTCCCCGGACCCCGACCGAGACTCCAATGGCCTACCGCAAGGATCAAGGACGCCTGGCACGGATGACGACCTTCTGGTCGCTCGCCGTCCTCCTGGCGTACGGCTGCATCCGGATGCGCGCGGAGCTCACGGGTCAGTTCCCCGACTCGATCGGCGCGGCGATCCAGGAGGGGCTGGTCCTCCCGCTCGTCAACCTACCGCTGAGCCCGGCGCTGCTGGTCGCGGTGGGGACGTTCGCCCTCGGGCTCTGGATGCTGAATCGCACCCTCGAGCGCCCGAAGAACGCCGACCTCCTCATCGAGACGGAGTCGGAGCTGCGGAAGGTGACCTGGCCGACCATGGACGAGACCGTCGACGGCTCCGTCGTCGTGATCGTGGTCGTGCTCTTCCTCATGGGCTTCATGGCCGCCGCCGACGTCCTCGGCAACGTCTTCACCCGGATCATCACCGGTGGGGGGGCCTGACTCCGATGGCCTTCAAGTGGTACTTCCTCCGCTGTCAGTCGGGGCGCGAGAAGCGCATCCGTGACAACGCGATCCACCGCCTGAAGATCGCGGGGGTCGACTCCGTGGTCCCCCAGGTCCTCGTGCCGTTCAAGATCGTGACGGACATGAAGCGGGGCAAGAAGCGGAACATCGAGGAGAAGCTCTACCCGGGCTACCTGCTCGTGCAGGCGGACCTGGAGAACCCCGAGGACCCCAGCGTCATCAAGGCTCGGACCACCCTCCGGGGGATCGACGGCCTGCGGGACTTCATCGGGAGCGGCGGTGAACCCACCAGCATCTCCGAGGCCGAGGTCACCGAGATCCTGGCGCTGATGACCGACTCCGAGACGCGGCCCCAGGTCACGATCGGCCTCGAGAAGGGCGACCGCGTGAAGATCAACACGGGGCCGTTCGACGGCTTCGACGGCGCGGTCGACGAGATCAACGCCGAGAAGGGGACGGTCCGCGTGGTCGTCACCATCTTCGGCCGGCCCACGCCGGTCGACCTCAAGTACTGGGAGGTCGACAGCGTCTGACCTCCTCCGCTCCGGCGGCCCTCCTCGAGGGGGCGTCGGCGCCCACCCAGAAACACACCTCCACCGCGCCTCCCAGGCGCGTCCCTCACTCCGGCAGGCGCGCGTCGCCGCGCCTCCGACCAGATCACAGCGGACCGAGCCCTCCTCCGCGGGGGCCAAGCAAGCGGACCGACATGGCGAAAGAACTGACAGGAAAGATCAAGCTCCAGTGCCCCGCCGGGCAGGCGACCCCTGCGCCGCCCATCGGCCCGGCCCTGGGCGCGCACGGCGTCAACATCGCCGAGTTCGTCAAGCAGTTCAACGACAGGACCCGGGACCAGATGGGGATGATCCTCCCCGTCGAGATCTCGGTCTACAAGGACCGCTCCTTCGACTTCATCCTCAAGTCGCCGCCCGCGGCCGTGCTCCTCAAGAAGGCGGCCGGCGTGGAGAAGGGCGCCGGTGAGGTCGGCACCGAGATCGTCGGGTCGGTGACCCGCGAGCAGGTGGAGGAGATCGCCAAGATCAAGATGAACGACCTCAACGCGCGGGACCTGGATCAGGCCTGCCGGATCATCGAGGGCACCGCACGTTCCTCCGGCATCACGGTGGAGGGCTGATCGATATGGCTAAGCACAGCAAGCGCTACCGCGAGGCCGCGGCGCGGATCGACCGCTCCGCCCAGTACTCGCCGAACGAGGCCTTCGACATCCTGAAGGACCTCCCGGCCCCGAAGTTCGACGAGACCGTCGAGGTCGCCGTCCGCCTCGGGATCGACCCGCGCAAGACGGACCAGCTGGTCCGCGGCGCCGTCTCCCTGCCGAAGGGCCTGGGCAAGACCGTCAGGGTCGTGGTGTTCGCCGAGGGCGACAAGGCCGACGCCGCCCGCGAGGCCGGCGCCGACGAGGTCGGCTCGGACGAGCTCGCCGCCAAGATCCAGGGCGGCTGGCTCGACTTCGACGTCGTGATCGCCAGCCCCGACATGATGAAGCACGTCGGCAAGCTCGGTAAGGTCCTCGGCCCCCAGGGCAAGATGCCCTCGCCGAAGAGCGGCACCGTGACGCCCAACGTCGGTGAGGCGGTCACCGAGTTCAAGGCGGGCAAGGTCGAGTTCCGCACCGACGCGGGCGGCAACGTCCACGCCCCGCTCGGCAAGCGCTCCTTCTCCACGGAGGACCTCGTCGCCAACCTGACCGCCTTCCTGAACCACCTGTCGGGCATGCGCCCGGCGGCCGTGAAGGGCACGTTCGTCCGTCGCATCAGCGTCTCGACGACCATGAGCCCGGGCGCCTTCATCGAGTACGGAGGCTGATCCATGCCGAACATCGTCAACCAAATGGTCGTCCGCGAGCTGCAGGACGAGTTCAAGGAGGCCGAGGGCCTGGTCCTCGTCTCGTTCGGCGGCCTGACCGTCGAGGAGACCTCCGCGATCCGCGGCAAGCTCGCCGAGAAGAACGTGCGCTTCAAGATGGTGCGCAACTCGCTCGCGAAGCGGGTGCTCGCCGAGCGCGACCTGGTCTTCGCGGACGACGCCGCCCTCAAGGGGAACACCGGCATCGCCTACGGGGACGCCGAGGCGGCGATCGACGCCGCCAAGGTGTTCGCCGACAAGGACCTCAAGAAGGACGGCAAGGTCGTGGTCAAGGGCGGGATGCTCGAGGGCAACGCCCTCGACGCCGCCAGCGCCAAGGCCCTGGCCGACCTCCCCGACCGCGACACCCTCCACGCGCAGCTGCTCGGCGTCATCTCCGGCCCCGCGCGCGGCCTCGCGACCATCATCAACGCCGTGCCCGGCTCCGTGGCGCGCGTCATCCAGGCCCACGCCGACTCCGGCGACGAGGGCTGACCCCATCAGGTGGCCGCCGACCCCTCACCGCCGTTCGGTGGGGGTGGAGGTCACCCTTTCGAAGACCACTGAGAACCACCCTCTGATCCCTTTTCAACAATGTCCGAAGAGACCACGACCGTCGAGCTCGAGCCCGAGCTCCAGACCATCGCCGATCAGCTGGACGGCCTGACCCTTCTGCAGGCCTCGAAGCTCGTCAAGGCCCTCGAGGATAAGTGGGGCGTCAGCGCTGCTGCCCCCGCTGCCGTTGCCATGGCCGCCCCTGCGGGCGGTGGTGGCGGCGACGCCGCCGAGGAGAAGTCCGAGTTCGACGTCATCCTGAAGGCTGCCGGCGACAAGAAGATCCAGGTCATCAAGGAGGTCCGCGCCATCACCGGCCTGGGTCTCAAGGAGGCCAAGGAGATCGTCGACGGCGCCCCCAAGGCCGTGAAGGAAGGCGTCGCCAAGGACGAGGCCGAGGAGATGAAGAAGCAGCTCGAGGCCGCTGGCGGCTCCGTCGAGCTCGCCTGATTCACCTCTGGGGCGGCCCTCCCGGGCCGCTCCGCCCAGGCCGCGGGTACCTCCCAGGCCCCCCGAGGGGGGCCCGAGGTGCCGGCGGCCGAGGCGCGTTCTGACGACTCGGGCCCTCCGGGTGCGGTTGCCTGTCCCACCTGGTGGGCCGGGAAACCCTGCAAAGAGGGTGCCGAGGGGCTTCCCAGGCGGCGACGGCGTCCCTAACTTCTAGGGTCGTTGAATCCGCCTCCGACTGGTCCCCGGAGCATTCATCCGGGGGAGAGGTCGGGGTGGGGTCCCTCCGACCGTCGTCGTCAGCGCCCCCCCTCAGGCCCGCTCCATCGGCCAGCGCTCCCCGCGCTGGCAGCCCTCGCCCCTGTACACCCGACCCCCGCCCGGGGTGTCGACGTGTCTCCGTCCTCGCTGACGTGCCCCGCCCCGCGCGAGGCGTGTCGGCTCCACCGGCCCCGCCCGGGTCCGGTTTCCGCCCGGCCGCTCCGTCCCTCCCCCCGGCGACGGGTCCCCGAGCGGGCTCTCCTCCGATCAGCGTCTCCCCCTCCCGAGCTGCGCTCGTCACCCGTGCCCGACCAGGCGAACGGCTTCTGACCACCTCCATCGCGTCGCTGCCTCGCCCGCTCCGCACTCGCTACCGCTCATGATCGCCAACCGCAACGGCCGAATGGTCGAGCAGTCCGCCGAGGTTCGTAACTTCGGCAACGTCTCCGAGATCGTCCCGCTGCCCAACCTGGTGGAGATCCAGACCAAGGCCTACGAGGCCTTCCTGGCCCCCGGGATCGCCTCCGGCGCGCGCGACGCGCTGGGCCTCGAGGCCCTGCTGCGAGAGATCTTCCCGATCTACTCGTACGACAAGACGATGTGCCTCGAGTACGTCGGCTACGAGCTGGGCCGTCCGCGCTACGACATCGACGAGTGCCGCAAGCTGCGGATGACCTACGGGTACCCGTTCAAGGTCCGCCTGCGCCTCGTGAAGCCGGAGCCCGTGGAGGAGGAGGTCTACCTCGGCGAGCTCCCGATCATGCTCGGCGGCGGCGAGTTCATCGTCAACGGCTCGGAGCGGGTGATCGTGAGCCAGCTCCACCGCTCGCCCGGCGTCGACTTCCTCATCGACGCGGCGTCCACGGACCGGCTCCTCCACTCCTGCTGGATCATCCCGGAGCGCGGCTCCTGGGTGGAGCTCAACGTCACGAAGAAGGAGGCCCTGAGCGTCCGCATCGACCAGAGCGGCAAGTTCAGCGCGGTCACCTTCCTGCGCGCCCTGGACGAGAACCTCGGCTCCGACCAGGCGCTCCTGCGGCAGTTCTACCCGACCAAGGTCGTCAAGAAGACCAAGTCGCAGACCGCGAACGCCTTCGCGAAGAAGATCACCGACCGCATCGCGGTGGGGGACATCGTCGTCCTCAAGACCGGCGAGGTGCTCGTCCCCTCGGGCATGCCCATCCCGGAGACCGCGGCCCTGGAGATCGCGGGCGGGGACCTCGCCGAGGTCGAGGTCGTCGACGCCGACCCCCAGGACCTCGACATGCTCATCATCAACTCGCTCCACGAGGAGCCGGGGGTGAAGAGCCACGAGGAGGCGCTGATCAAGATCTACGGGCGCCTGCGCCCCGGCAACCCGCCGCAGATCGAGAAGGCCCGCGAGCTCTTCCACGAGAAGTTCTTCGACGTCCAGCGCTACCGCCTCGGCCGGGTCGGCCGCTTCCGCCTGAACCGGAAGTTCGACCAGGGCATCGGCGAGGACGTCCAGGTCCTCAAGCCCGAGGACATCGTCAACTCGGTCAAGTACATCCTCGACCTGCGGGCGGGCCGTGGCGAGATCGACGACATCGACAACCTCGGCAACCGCCGGGTGCGCTCGATCGCCGAGCTCGCGGGGGAGGAGTTCCGCAAGGGCCTCCTCAAGCTCCGCCGCACGGCCCAGGAGCGGATGAACCTCGAGAACCCGGAGACCGTGTCCCCGCGGACGCTGATCAACTCCAAGACGTTCTCGAGCGCGGTGGACTACTTCTTCGGCCGCTCCGAGCTGAGCCAGGTCGTCGACCAGGCCAACCCCCTCAGCCAGCTGACCCACGAGCGGCGCCTCTCGGCGCTCGGCCCGGGCGGCCTCAACCGGAAGCGCGCGGGCTTCGACGTCCGCGACGTGCACCTGTCGCACTACGGCCGCCTCTGCCCGATCGAGACGCCCGAGGGCGCGAACATCGGCCTGATCTCGTCCCTCGCGATGTACGCGACCCTGGACGACTACGGCTTCCTCACCACGCCCTTCCGCAAGGTCGTGAAGGGGGTGCTCACCGACGAGGTCGAGTTCCTCCGCGCGGACGAGGAGACCGGCAAGGTGATGGCGCCGATCGACGTCGAGCTCGACGAGAAGAACAAGATCCTCTCCAAGCGGGTCCTCGCCCGTAAGGACGGGGACAACGTCGAGGTGCCCCCGGGCGAGGTCGACTACGTCGACGTCTCCCCGAAGCAGATCATCGGCGTCTCCGCCGCCCTGATCCCGTTCCTCGAGCACGACGACGCGAACCGCGCGCTGATGGGCTCGAACATGCAGCGCCAGGCGGTGCCGCTCCTCATCCCCGAGGTGCCGGTCGTCGGTACGGGCATGGAGAAGGCCGTGGCCGCCAACTCGAACATGCCCATCTTCGCCAAGCGCGCGGGCACGGTCGAGTACGTGGACAGCCGGGTGATCATCGTCGGCGACGACGAGTACCACCAGCAGAAGTTCCGCGGCATGAACGAGCGCACCACCCAGAACCACCGCGCGGTGGTCCAGGTGGGGGACGAGGTCGAGGCCGGCCAGCTGCTGGCCGACGGCGCCTCGACCCAGGGCGGCGAGCTCGCCCTCGGCAAGAACCTGCTGGTCGCGTTCATGACCTGGGACGGCTTCAACTACGAGGACGCGATCCTCGTGTCGGAGCGCCTGGTCAAGGACGACGTGTTCACCTCGATCCACATCGAGGAGTACGACGTCGAGATCCGCGAGACCAAGCTCGGCAAGGAGGAGTTCACCCGCGACATCCCGAACGTCGGCGAGAAGGCCCTGGCCAACCTCGACGAGGGCGGGATCGTCCGGATCGGCACCTTCGTCGAGGCGGGCGACGTCCTCGTCGGCAAGGTCGCGCCGAAGAGCAAGAGCGAGCTCACCCCCGAGGAGAAGCTGCTCCACGCGATCTTCGGCAAGGCCGGCGTCGACGTGAAGAACGCCTCGCTGACCATGCCCCCGGGCACCCGCGGGGTCGTCATCGACGCTCACAAGTTCTCTCGCCGCGTGAACCTCACCGACGCGGAGCGCACCAAGGCGCTGTCGGTGATCCGCGACGCGGAGAAGGAGTTCCTGCGGGCGCTGCGGACCTACACCCAGCAGCTGCTCAAGGACGTCCAGGAGGCCCTCGGGGTCGTGGTCGACGACGACCTGACCGGCAAGCCGTTCGCCCTGGACGACACGTCCACCTACGACGAGCTTCGCCGCGTCAAGATCCTGTGCCTCGCCGCTGCCGAGGAGCACGACGACCGCGGCAAGCGCGAGACCGCCCTCCAGCTGATCCACGACTTCCAGGTCAAGATCGACAACAAGGAGGCGGAGAAGAACAAGATCGTCAACCGCCTCAGCCGAGGCGACGAGCTGCCCACCGGCGTGCTCGAGATGGTCAAGGTCTACGTCGCCACCAAGCGGAACCTCTCCGTCGGCGACAAGATGGCCGGCCGCCACGGGAACAAGGGTGTGATCAGCAAGATCTGCCCGCGGGAGGACATGCCGTACCTCGAGGACGGCACGCCCGTGGACATCGTGCTGAACCCGCTCGGGGTGCCCTCGCGCATGAACGTGGGGCAGATCCTCGAGACCCACCTCGGGATGGCCGCCGCCGAGCTCGGTATCCGCTGCGCGTGCCCCGCCTTCGACGGGGCCTCGGAGGGCGAGATCGAGTCGCTCCTGAAGGACGCGAACATGCCCGAGTCCGGGAAGTTCACGCTCTTCGACGGGCGGACCGGTGAGCGCTTCGAGCAGGACGTGACCGTCGGCGTCATGTACATGCTCAAGCTGCACCACCTGGTCGACGAGAAGGTCCACGCCCGGGCCACCGGCCCCTACAGCCTCATCACCCAGCAGCCGCTGGGCGGCAAGGCCCGCTTCGGCGGCCAGCGCTTCGGCGAGATGGAGGTCTGGGCCCTCGAGGCGTACGGCGCGGCGGCGATCCTGCAGGAGCAGCTCACCGTCAAGTCGGACGACGTCGACGGCCGGACCAAGATCTACGAGTCGATGGTCAAGGGCCTCAACATCCTGGAGCCCGGGACGCCGGTCTCCTTCGAGGTCCTCACCAACGAGATCCGCGGCCTGGGGCTCAACATGGAGCTCCACAAGAAGGCCGTCCTCTGATCACCGCGCGCTGCGGGGGAGGCCGACCGGGCTCTCCCTCGCGGCGCCAACCGCGCGCAACCCACCCCACATCCGGAGCGCCCTCCCCGCGCTCCGGCCCCCCCGAG
>JASFWR010000271.1:0-5219 GCA_050049155.1 Planctomycetota bacterium
AGGCCCAGGGGCTCCACCCCCTCGGGCGCTTCGGCCGCTTCGAGTACGACAACTCGGACCAGTGCGTGATCAAGGCGCGCGAGAAGGCCGCGGCGATGCTGCCGGACCTGCTCGGCTGAGTCTGCTCGGCTGGCTCTGCTCGGCTGGCTCTGCTCGACTGGCGCCGCTCAGCGCTCCCCGCGGGAGCCGCTCCGGGCGCGATCGGGGTCGAGGACCTCGACCAGCGCGGTGATGGCCGTCGCCAGCGGGAGGACGTTGGTGAAGGGCAGCGCCCAGTAGAGCCCGGTGACGCAGGCGATGATCACGCGCCAGGTCGTCGCGACGGCCAGGTAGCCGGAGAAGAGGTAGCCCACGGCGAGGCCCGCGGGGAGCGCCAGGGCGGCGGTGCCCGGCAGCGTGGCGAGGTCCCCCGCGTCGATCACCATCGCCAGGAGGATCGGCGTCAGCGTCCGGGCCGCGCGCCGCCCCAGCCGGGGTCCGGGGTCCGGCGCCCCGTCGAGCCGCTCCACCTCGACCTCGATCACCTCGGGCTCCTGGTCGCCGTCGCCCTGGCCAGGGCGAGGTCCGCCGCGGTCGCGCTTCCTGAACACCATGGGCACCGGCGCCGCCGGGGGAGCGGCGGATCCGGGGACAGTCTAGAGTGGTCCGCGCCCCTCGCTCCACCCCGCGCCCCGACCGGGCGCCCCCTGCCCATGTCCCCCATCCTGGCCCTCCTCACCGCGGCGACCCTCGCCGCCCCGTCCCCCGCAGCTCACCCCATGGGAGATCGAATCACCGGCCGCGCCTTCGCCACCCGGTCCGAGGTCTTCGGGCGCCACGGGATGGCCGCCACGAGCCAGCCCCTCGCCACCCAGGTGGCCGTCGACGTGCTCAAGCGCGGCGGCTCGGCCGTGGACGCCGCCATCGCCGCGAACGCGGTGCTCGGCCTCGTCGAGCCCACCGGCTGCGGGATCGGCGGGGACCTGTTCGCCATCGTGTGGGACCCGACCGAGAAGGCGCTCGCGGGCTACAACGGGAGCGGCCGCTCCCCGCGTGGCCTGACCCGGGAGCGCCTGCTCGAGGCCCTCGCGGAGGGCGGCGTGGACAAGATCCCGGCCTACGGCCCGCTCCCCGTGAGCGTGCCGGGCGCGGTGGACGGCTGGTGCGCGCTCCACGAGCGCTACGGCAAGCTCCCGCTCGCCGAGGTCCTCGCGCCGGCCATCGAGTACGCCAACGAGGGGGCGCCGATCACGGAGCTGATCGCCTACTACTGGGGCCTGAGCGTGCGCTCGCGCGGGCGCTTCCCGGGGTTCCTGGAGACGTTCACGGTGGACGGCGAGGCCCCCCGGGCGGGCGAGCCCTTCAAGAACCGCGGCCTCGCGCGGACCTACTCGCGCATCGCCGAGCACGGCCGGGACGGCTTCTACGACGGTCCCGTGGCGGAGACCATCGGCCGCTACTTGGCCGAGCAGGGCGGGTTCCTCACCGCCGACGACCTCCGCGCCCACCGCGGCGAGTGGGTCGACCCCGTGGGCGTGAACTACCGCGGCGTGGACGTGTGGGAGCTCCCGCCCAACGGCCAGGGCATCGCCGCGCTGCAGATGCTGCAGGTCCTCGAGGGCTACGACGTCGCGGCCATGGGCTTCGGCAGCGAGCGCTACCTGCACCTGTTCACCGAGGCGAAGAAGCTCGCCTTCGCGGACCGCGCGCGCTTCTACGCGGACCCCGACTTCGCCCCCGCCCCGGTGGAGGAGCTCATCTCCGACGCCTACGCGGAGCGGCGCCGGGCCGGGATCACCGAGCGCGCCGCGCCCTCGGTGGACCCCGGGAACCCGGCGCTGGAGGAGGGCGACACCATCTACCTCTGCACGGCCGACCGCGACGGGATGATGGTCTCCCTCATCCAGAGCAACTACCGGGGCATGGGGTCCGGCATGACCCCGCCCGGGCTCGGCTTCTGCCTGCAGGACCGCGGGGAGCTGTTCGACCTCGCCGAGGGCCGCCCCAACAGCTACGCCCCCGGCAAGCGCCCCTTCCACACGATCATCCCGGCGTTCATGACGAAGGACGGCGAGCCCCTCATGGCCTTCGGCGTCATGGGCGGGGCGACCCAGCCCCAGGGGCACGTCCAGATCGTCGTCAACATGATCGACTTCGGCATGAACACCCAGGAGGCCGGGGACGCGCCGCGGATCGTGCACACCGGGTCGTCCCAGCCCACCGGCGAGGTGATGGAGGCCGGCGGCTTCGTGCACCTGGAGAGCGGCATCGGCGCGGAGGTCCGCGAGGCCATGACGCGCCGCGGCCACGTCATCCAGCGCAAGGTCGGCGTGTTCGGCGGGTACCAGGCCATCCGGCGGGACCCCGAGACGGGCGTCTACGCGGGGGCCTCCGAGTCCCGCAAAGACGGCCAGGCGAGCGGCTACTGAGTCGGGCCGGGCGAGCCGCTAAGCTCGCCCCATGCTTGCCCTCGCCGAGCGGGTCCCCCGCCAGACGTTCGACGTCACCGGCCCCCACCTGGTGATGGCGGCCATCTCCGCCGTCGCCGTGGTGGTCTCGGTGCTCATCCACTACGAGGCGATGAGCTTCGCCATCCGCGTCGTCCCGCGCATGAGCCGCTCCCGCCGCACCCGGATCGTCGCCCTGATCCTCGTGATGCTCGTGGCCCACGTGGTGGAGATCTGGCTCTTCGGGTTCCTCTACTGGCTCCTGCACGCGTGGCCGGAGCTGGGAGCGATCACCGGGAGCTTCAGCGAGGGCGCCCTCGACTACGTGTACTTCTCCGTCATCACCTTCACCACGGTGGGCTACGGCGACTACCTCCCCCAGGGGCCCGTCACGATCCTCTGCGGGACGGAGGCCCTGGTGGGCATCAGCTTCCTCGCGTGGACGGCGTCCGTGACGTTCCTGGAGATGCAGCGCGACTGGGGCTCCGCTGGCTCGGCCCCGCCGGAGGAGGGCCGGTAGGACCGGCGCCCCCGGGAGCGGGGCGCCTCGGTCGGGGCGCCTGCGATGGGCGCGCTCCGTCGGCGGACTGGAACGGGCGATGGCCGGGCGGCCCTGCAGCGACTCCACGCGGGCCCCCTCCCCGAGGGCCACAGGGCGGGTCCGGCCCCGCCGGGGTGGCGCGCGCCGCCCCGCCCGGTGATGCTGGGGCGGTGAGCCAGCCGAACACCGCCTGGGGCCTCCTCGAGCACGCCGTCGAGCTGAACGCGGACGCCGCCGCGATCGTGACGGGGCGCGCGACCGTGGACTACGGGACCCTGCACCACTCGGCCGCGTCCCTGGCCACGGCCCTCCGCGCGGCCGGCGTCGCCCGCGGGGACCGGGTGGCCCTCATGGAGCGGAACACGCCGGCGTTCCTGACCTGGACGTTCGCCTGCGCGGGCGCCGGCGCAGTGCTGGTGCCGCTCAACCACCGCCTCGCGGCGCCGGAGCTCCGCGCGGTCCTCGCCGACGCGGCCCCGCGGCTCCTCCTCGCCCACGCGGACCTCCGGGACCTCGCCGAGGCCGCGGCCGAGGGCCTCGACGCCCCCCCGGCGATGGCGTGGCTCGGCCCCGGGGACCACCCCATGGGCCTCGCGCCCGCGCCGCTGCCCGGGGGCGCCTTCCTGCCCGCCCCCTGCACCCCGGACGACGTCTGCCACCTCTACTACACCAGCGGGACCACGGGCCGGCCCAAGGGCGTGCCCCTCACCCACCGCAACGTGGTCGAGCACGCCCTCGCCGCCACCAGCGAACTCGACCTCGCCGAGGACGACGTCTGGGGCCACATCGCCCCGATGTTCCACCTCGCCGACGCGTGGGCGAGCCTCGCGATCACCGCCGTCGGCGGGAGGCACGCGTTCCTCCCGGAGTTCGAGGAGGAGGGCGCCCTCGCCCTGTTGGCCGAGCTCGGGGTGACGGTCACCAACCTCGTCCCCGTCATGCTCCAGCGCATGCTCGCCGCCGCGCCCCGCTGCGGCTTCACGGGCGGCAGCCTGCGCCTCGTGCTCTCCGGCGGGGCGCCCATCGCGCCGGCCTCGGTCCGGGAGGTCCTCGGGACGTTCGGCTGCGAGTACGTGCAGACCTACGGCCTGACCGAGACCAGCCCCTACCTGACCCTCTCGGTCCTCGAGCCGAAGCACCGCGAGCTCCCGGAGGCGGCGCAGCTGGCGCGCCGCGCGCGTACCGGGCGCCCCTTCGAGACCGTGGAGCTGGACGTCGTGGACGAGGGCGGCCGCTCGGTCCCCAGGGACGACCGAACCGTGGGCGAGATCGTCGCCCGGGGCACCACCGTCACCCCGGGCTACTGGAACCGCCCGGAGGAGACCGCCGCCGCCTTCAAGGACGGCTGGTTCCACACAGGCGACCTCGCCACCATCGACGGCGAGGGCTGGCTCGACATCGTCGACCGCAAGAAGGACATGATCCTGAGCGGCGGGGAGAACGTGTACTCCACCGAGGTCGAGAACGCCCTCCATGAGCACCCCGCGGTCCTCGAGTGCGCGGCCTACGGCGTCCCCTCCGAGGAGTGGGGCGAGGAGGTCCGCGCAGCGGTCGTCCTCCGCGGCGACGCCACCCCCGAGACCCTCCAGGACCACTGCCGCGCCCACCTCGCCGGCTACAAGGTGCCCAAGCGGATCGACCTCGTCCCCGAGCTCCCGCGGACGGGCTCGGGCAAGATCTCCAAGCAGCGCCTGCGCGAGGCGCCGCCGGGGAGCGCCCCGGCGTCCCCTCGGTGAGGGAGCGTCACCGGCCCCCCTCCCACGCCTCGCTCAAGGCCGTCCTGGGCGGGCCTGCGTCAGGGGAAGGGCCGCCCGCTGGATCCGCCCCCGGGCCGGCCGCATGATCGAGGCGGAGGAGGGCGGCCACCACCCGGGCCGGCGCGCTCGCCCGACAAGCACCATGGGAAGACCGATCAACTGGACCGCCATCGCGGCCATGGGGCAGGCGATCTCGAGCGCCGCCGTCGTCCTGACCCTCGTCTACCTGACGAACCAGATCCGGCAGGCCGAGACCGCCTCCACCGACGCCAACCGCCTCGCGCGCTCGGGCGGCGTCGCGGAGTTCTTCCTCGCCGCGGCGCACGACCCGGAGTTCCGCCTCGCCGAGCGGCGGATCCAAGGGGACACGGTCGGGAGGATGTTCACCGACGAGCTCTGTCGCCGGTTCGAGCTGACCCCGGAGGAGGCCACGCAGCTGGCGGCCAGCGCGGAGTACTGGTTCTGGCTCCACTGGGGCCAGTGGCGCTCCAGCAT
>JASFWR010000272.1:0-5190 GCA_050049155.1 Planctomycetota bacterium
GCGCCGAGCTCGCGATTGAGCGCGTCCAGGTCGCGGCGGCGGACGCCGGCCGGCGCGTAGCGGAAGGGGACGACGTTGAGGCGGGTCTCGTCCACGAGCTCCAGGTCCGGAGCCGCGGCGACGAGCGCGCGCAGGTGCTCCGCCAGACCCAGGTGCTCCTCGACCATGCGGCGGATCCCGGCGCGCCCCTCGCCGAGCAGCGCGGCGAAGATCGGCAGCGCCCGCGCCCGCCGGCTGCACTCGGGCCCGAGGTTCGCGGGGACCCGCGGCGGCGGACCGTCCCCGGCGCTCGGGGCCAGGTAGGGGGCCACGAGCCGGAAGGTCTTCGCCAGGAGCGCGCGGCGCTTCACCAGCGCGAAGCCGCTGTCGAAGGGGACGTTGAGCCACTTGTGGGCGTCCGAGGCGATGGAGTCCGCGCGCTCGATCCCCGCCGCGAGGTCCGCCGTCGCGGGCGCCACCCGGGCGAACAGGCCGAAGGCCGCGTCCACGTGCAACCAGGCCCCGTGCCGCTCGCAGAGGTCCGCCAGCGCCTCGAGCGGGTCGAAGCGGCCCGAGTTCACCTCCCCGGCGGTGGCCACCACGATCGCCGGCTGGCCGTCCAGGGCGCGCAGCCGCGCCTCGAGCCCCCCGAGGTCCAGGGTCCCGCGGTTGTCCGCGCTGAAGCGCTCGCACGCGGCGCGGCCCAGCCCCAGCATCGAGAGGCACTTCCCCACGCTCGCGTGCACGAGGCCGCTGGCCAGCACCGCCGGCCGCGGGAGCCCCGCCATGCCCTCCTCCGCCACGTCCACGCCCAACTGCTCCCCCCACCACTGCCGCGCCGCACCGAGGCCCACGAGGCTGGCCGTGGTGGCGCCCGTGGTGCAGACGCCGGTCCAGGCGTCGGGGTCCAGGTCGAAGAGCTCCGCGAGCCAGCGGGTGGCGACCTCCTCGAGGTCCACCGCGAGGGGCGAGGCCGTGGCGGAGGACGCCACCTGGTCGAGGGCGGCGGCGAACCAGTCCGCGGCCAGGGACGCCCCGGTCACGCCGCCGACGACGTAGTGGAAGTAGCGGGGCCCGGCGCTGGCCACCGCGCGCCCCTCCGCCCGGCGGACCAGCTCGGCGAGGGCCGCGGCGGCGCCGACGCCCTCCTCCGGCAGGGGCGCGGCGGGGGGCGCGTCGGCGGACGCCGCCCGCACGGGGCGGTCGTCGAGCCCCCGCTGGAAGGCGAGCGCCGCCTCGAGGGCCGCGCGCAGGGCGGGCTCGATCTCCTCACGCCGCACGGGGTCCCTCCCCGGGTGCGTGGCCCCTCCCGTCCGCGGATCGGACCGGAGGGTCCGGGGCGGTGGTGAGCGGGTCGATGAGGTGCGGAGCGGTGGAGCGCGGCGCCATGGGCGCATGATGCGACACGCCAGGGCCGAGGGGGACCACTACCCGCCGGTGGGCGGCCGCTTATCCTCGTCCCCATGAGCGCCAAGCCCACCACGGTGACCCAGTACCTCGCCTCGCTCGAACCCGAGCGGCGCAAGGCCCTCCAGGCGGTCCGCAAGGTCGTCAAGGCCAACCTCGACCCCAAGGTGAAGGAGGGCATCCAGTACGGGATGATCGGCTACTTCATCCCGCACTCGGTCTACCCCGACGGCTACCACTGCAGCCCGGACCAGCCGCTGCCGTTCATGAGCATCGCCAGCCAGAAGAACCACATGGCGGTGTACCTGTTCTGCATCTACGGCGACGAGGCGGAGGCCGCGCGCTTCGAGAAGCAGTGGGCGAGGTCGGGCAAGAGGCTCGACATGGGCAAGTCCTGCGTGCGCTTCAAGAAGCTCGAGGACCTCTGCCTGGAGACCATCGGGGCGGCGATCAAGCGCATGACGGCGGCGCGCTTCATCGAGCACTACGAGCGCAACGTCGTGAGCGCGACGGCCCGCAGGAAGAAGGCGGCCCGGAAGAAGACCGCCGCGAAGAAGACGGCCTCCAGGAAGGCCCCCACCAAGAACGCCTCCCCCAAGAAGGCCTCCAAGAAGGCCCCTGCGAAGAGGGCGACCGCGAAGAGGGCCGCCAAGAAGACGGCCGCCCGCAAGCCCACGACCCGCAAGAAAGCCGCCACCCGGACCTCGAAGGCCGGCGCCGCGTCGACGAAGAAGAAGGCGACGCGCAAGACCTCGGCGCGCAAGGCACCCGCCCGCAAGGCCCGCTGACCACCACGCACCCCATGTCCGACCCCCGAGAGCTCTCCCTCCCCGCCGACCCCGACGCGGCCCTCGCCGCGCTCCGCGAGGCCTCCGCGGCGTCCGACGTGGTGGTCTTCAAGAAGTCCCCCATCTGCCCCACGAGCCACCGGGCGGAGTACGAGTTCAAGCGCTGGCTGGCGGAGTTGGACACGGCGGACCCCGTGCGCATCGCCTGGATCGACGTGATCGAGGAGCGCCCCCTGGCCCGCGGCCTCACCGCCGCTCTGGAGGTGGAGCACCAGTCCCCCCAGGCCCTCTGGTTCACCGGGGGCGAGCTCGCCTGGCACGACAGCCACGGCGCCCTGACCTGCGCTCGCTTCACCGAGGCGAACGGCGGCTGAGCCCGCCCGATCGCCGCGTCGATCGCCGGGGCGCTCGGGTCAGAGGCCCCGCAGCGGAGACGCCGCGCCGGAGGGGTGCGCGCCGCAGCCCTGCGGCCTAGCGTGGGGGCCATGAACACCTCCCGTCGCGAGCTCCTCGCCGCTGCCGCCGCCCTCCCCCTCGCCTCCCTGCCGGCCCTCCGCTCGGAGGACGGCGACCCCGCGCCCCTGCGCGCCACCGTCGTCCTGGTCCGTCACACGGAGAAGGCCAAGAACGACCCCCGGGACCCGGACCTCTCCGAGGCCGGCCGGGAGCGCGCGGAGGCCTTCGCGCGGATGTTCGCCGCCGCCGGCGTCACGGGCCTCGTGCACAGCGAGTTCAAGCGCACCCGGGACACCCTGGCTCCCCTGGCGAGGGAGCGGGAGCTCGAGAGCGAGACCATCGCGGCCCGGGACATGGACGCGCTGATCGCGCGCCTCCGCCGCGCGAAGGCGGGGGAGACCATCGCCGTGGCCGGTCACTCGAACACCATCCCGGCCATCGCGACCCGGCTGGGCGTGACCCTGCGCGACCTCACCGAGACCAGCATGAACACCCGCGTCCCCGAGGGGCACCTGCCCCACGACGCCTACGACCGGGTGCACGTGATCACGCCCGGCCCGAAGGGGCCCCAGGTGCTGGAGCTCCGCTACGGTTCGCCGAGTCCTTCGGACGCGCAGCGCTGAGGGGGACGGCGCGCGGACTCAGGTCCCGCCGTCGCGCGTCCGAGCGCGGAGCCAGAGGATGACGACGACCACCAGGAACGTCGGCAGGATCTGAACCAGGGACTCGAAGCGCGCCTCGGCGAGGTCCTTGCCCGGCGGCATCAGCGGGCGCTGCCAGGCGATCAGCGCCATCTCGGCGGCCGAGAGGAGGCCCAGCAGCGCCACCTGCCAGCGGCTGCCCACGACGCTGGCCAGCAGGGTGACCAGCACGAAGTTGATCACGTTCACGTGGGCGGGCTCGCCGTTGCCGTAGGCGAGGGAGCCCACGAGCGCCGCGAGCCCCCACACGAGGAGGCCGCCGGCGAGCCGGCCGCGCCCGCGCCGGACGAGGTCCAGGAGCACCAGGCAGAGCGCGGCGCAGGCGCCGTTGGAGAGGGCCACCCGCCCCACGTACTTCGCCTCGAAGCCCTCGCCGAAGAGGAACAGCGGCGCGGTGAGGATCGCCGCCGCGAGGATGAGCCGCAGCAGGGTCCGGAGGATCGTGTCCTCGGGGGCGGGCGTGCCGTCAGTCATGCTTCAGCGTCCACCTGAGCGACATGGCGGCGGGCTCACCGTTCTCGCCCAGCTCCGCGCGGAGCTCGTCGCCCACCCGCGTGTACCGCAGCCAGCCGGGCATGCCCTCGCCGTCCCGCTGGAAGAGCACCGACCCGGCGGTCTGCTCGACCGCCCGGAACGGCGTCGGCGGCTCGCCGGAGGGCTGGGCCTGGAGGACGACGCCCTCGTCGTCCCGCTCGATCCGGAGGAACTCGAAGCTGCCCGGCGCCCGCTCGCCGGGGACGTAGGTGCGCGCCACGGCGTGCAGGGCCCCCGCCGCCTCGGGCAGCCAGACCTCCTCGATGGTCAGGGTCGTGCCCTCCCAGGTCATCTCGCCCAGCCAGTGCCCGGGCAGCCACTGGAAGACGTCCGCCGGGAGGCGGGGCCGGGTCCCGAACACGTGGAGCTGCCCGCCGATGAGCAGGCCCACGTCCGCGCGGCCGTCGCCGTCCTGGTCCCCCACCCGGAACACCTCCCGGCCGAGCCCGGTGGTCGTCCCGGGCTCGCCGTAGACCCCCATGAGCACGTCCCCGGTGGCCCCGGAGAGCACCCAGACGCAGCCCGACTCGATCATGGAGACGGACCAGGGCTTCGACTCCAGCTCCATCGCCGCCGCGAGGGTCATCCCGTCGAGGTCCACTGCGGGTCCCCCGAGGTGCTCCGCCTGCTCCGCGTCGCGCAGGTTGAAGTTGCTGTCCCCCAGGGCGAGGTCGGCCACGCCGTCGCCGTCCACGTCGCCGAGGATCCGCACCGAGACGTCGTCCGGCATCCAGTCGGGGCCCGTGCAGCGGACGGGCGCCTCGGCGCCGCTCAGGTGCACCTCCGCCTGGGACCCGATGCTCCCCCCGAGCTGGAGCACGGCGTCCGGCTCGCCGTCGCCGTCCACGTCCCCCGCGAAGGTCCAGGTGCCCGCGGCCTCCTCGGCCTCGAGGACCGCGCCGGTCCGGCCCGAGAGCCAGGTGGGCCCGAGGTTCCGGCGGCCGCGGTCGGCGAGCAGGTCGTCCACCCCGTCCCCGTCCCGGTCGCCCGACGCCTGCAGGCGCGCGATGGTGGTCGGCACCTTCGAGCGCCAGAGCCGCTTGCCCGTGGCGCCGGAGAGCGTCTTCACGTAGCCGCCCACCGGCGTCCCCATGGCCACGTCGGGGACGCCGTCCCCGTCGAGGTCCCCGGCCCAGGTGACCATGGTCGGCGAGATCTTCTGGGTCGCCGTGGTCCAGCGCCGCTCCCCGTCCCCGGTCCCGAGCACCTCCACCGCGACGCCGGTCCCGGACGGCGAGACGAGTACCACCTCCGCCGCGCCGTCGCCGTCGAGGTCCGGCCCGACGCTCCAGGCGCCCGGATGTCCGAGCTCCACGAGGGTGCGG
>JASFWR010000273.1:0-5180 GCA_050049155.1 Planctomycetota bacterium
CAAGCCGGCTTCCGCAAGGTGGAGCCTCGAGGTCTCTCGCCGGCCGCACCGTCCAGGCGCCGCTCGGCTCGAGCGTCGCGAGGGCCCCCCCGCCGGGAGGATCCGGCGCCCACAAGACCCAGCGCCGGGAGGACCCGGCGCCCAGAAGACCCCTCGCCCCATGACCCAGGCAAGCTCCCACGGTCCCGGCTCCGTGGCCGATCAGTTCCCCAGCGACGTCCCGGTGGAGCCGGGGCTGGTCTCCGTGGCGAGGGAGGGCGACCTCGTGCGCCTGCGCATCGAGCGCCCGGAGGTGATGAACTGCCTGTCGTTCCCGACCCTCCGCCGCTTCCGGACCCTCCTGGAGGAGCTCCGCGGGGACCTCTCCATCCGGTGCATCCTCATCACCGGCGCCGGGGAGCGCGCCTTCTGCGCCGGGGCGGACCTCAAGGAGCGCAAGACCATGCCCGCCGAGCGGGTCCCGGACTTCGTGCGGAACATCCGGGGGCTCATGGACGACGTGGCGGCCATGCCCCAGCCCACGATCGCGGTGGTCCAGGGCTTCGCCTTCGGCGGCGGGACGGAGCTGATGCTCGCGTGCGACCTGCGGGTCGCCGCCGAGGAGGCGATGTTCGGGCTCACGGAGACGACCCTCGCGATCATCCCGGGCGCGGGCGGGACCCAGCGGCTGCCGCGGCTGATCGGCGCGAGCCGGGCCAAGGACCTCATCCTCACCGGGCGCAAGATCGGCGCGGCCGAGGCGGAGCGCATCGGCCTCGTGAACCGGGTGGCGCCCAGGGACGGGCTCGAGGCGGCGGCCGAGGAGCTCGCCGCCACGATCGCGGCGAACGGGCCGGTGGCCGTCCGGGCCGCGAAGGAGGCGATCGACGTGGGGACCGAGGCGCCCATCGGCGAGGGCCTCGAGATCGAGGCGCGCTGCTACGAGCGGGTGCTGCCCACCACGGACCGGCTGGAGGCCCTGGCCGCCTTCGCGGAGAAGCGCAGGCCGGAGTACACCGGCAGCTGACCCGCGGCACCGTCTGGCGCCGTCAGACGACGGACCCGAGACGCCGTCAGGCGCCGTCCGGCGACGGACCCGAGGCCCCCGGCTCCAGGCCGCTCCACTCGTCGAGTCGGTCCTCGTACCAGTCCTCCGTGGCCCTGGCGATGGCGTCCACGCGGTCGGCGTCGTGGATCGTCCCGTCCCGGGACCCCGGACAGACCGCGTTGACCTCCTCCTCCCAGACGCGGCGCTCCAGGTTGATGTCCCAGAAGGGCCAGGTCCGGCACTGGACGGGCCGGACGGGGTAGACGGTGCAGCGGCCGGCGTCGTCGAGGAACTGGCAGCGGTCCCGGCCGGGGAGGAGGGTGATCCACCCGTCCTCCACGACCACCTGGGTGCGGACGAACTCCACCCGGTCCACGCCGAGGTGGTCGGCGATGGCGGCCACCTCCTCCTCCCGCAGGTAGACGTGGCTGTACTCCCCGCGACTCCGGCAGCAGTTCCCGCAGGCCGTGCAGGAGAAGGGCAGGCCGGATTCGTACCAGCGCTCGGACATGCCGGTCACTCTATGGGAGGGTCTCACGGGCCACAAGGTGAGACCTGGCAGTGCCTTAGGTGCTCCTGGGACGCCCATGTGTGCGAACTCCGAACGTAGAATCGGGGACCGGGCCGGCGCTGTGCGCTATCGCTCTGTAGCCCGTCCCACGGATCCCCACCTCCCGGCCACGGCGGCGCGCCTCCAAGACCACCCCAACATGCGATTGACCGTCATCGAGGACGGCGTCCGCGCGGACCTCGCGCTCGACAAGCCCGCCATGACCGTCGGCCGGTCCGTCGACAACGACATCCGGCTCCAGAGCTCCCGCGTCTCCCGCCACCACACCCGCATCGAGCTGATCGGGGACGAGGCCTGGATCGTGGACCTCGGGTCGGCCAACGGGACCCTCGTCAACGGGGAGCGGGTGGACCGCCAGCGCGTCGGCGTCGGTGACCGCATCTGCGTCGGCGGCGTCGACCTCATCCTCGAGGAGGACCCGGCCGGCGGGCCGGCGGCGGACGGCTCCGCGACCCTCACGGGCGACGCGGGCCGTGAGCGGGAGACCCTGCGCGTCTTCGCCAGCATCACCCGCGAGCTCAACAGCGAGGTCGACCTGCCGCGCCTGCTCCGCCTCGTGGTCGACTCCGCGGTCGCGCTCGTGGGCGCCGAGCGCGGCTTCGTCCTCCTGGAGGACGAGGCGGCGACCGCGCGGCGCGGGGACGGACCGCCGGACGTGGAGCACATGAGCGTCAGCGTCGCGCGCAACTTCGACGAGTCGGACATCGTCGTGCCCCGCTCACGCCTCTCCATGGGGATCGCCGGCCGCGCCTTGTCCACCGGTCGCCCCGTGCTCTCCGTGAACGCGAGCGAGGACGACCGCTTCGACGGCATGGCGAGCGTGGAGCACCTGCGCCTGCGCTCGGTGATGTGCCTGCCCATCCTCGACGAGGGCCGACCGGCGGGGGTGCTCTACGTGGACAACCGGCTGCAGCGGGGCGCCTTCGGCGCGGCCGACCTCGAACTCATGGAGCTCTTCAGCGGCCAGGCCTCCAGCGCGCTGCGGAACGCCCGGCTCGTGGGGTCGCTGCGGGAACAGAACCGGCGGCTGGAGGCGTCGCGCCTGCAGATCGAGCGGCTCAACGAGCAGCTCGGCCGGAAGGTCCGCGACCAGGGCAGCGAGCTCGCGGTGGTGCGCAAGGAGCTCGACCGGGAGCGGAGCCGCTACGACTACGGCCAGATGGTGGGGGCGTCCGACCCCATGAGGGCCGTGTTCCGGACCCTGGACCGGGTGGTCGAGTCGGACCTGCCGGTGCTGATCCACGGGGAGAGCGGCACGGGCAAGGAGCTCATCGCCCGGGCGGTCCACCGCAACGGCGCCCGGCGCGAGCGCCCCTTCGTCACGGAGAACTGCGCGGCGCTCCCCGACACGCTCCTCGAGTCGGAGCTCTTCGGCCACGTGCGCGGCGCGTTCACCGGCGCCTACCGCGCCAAGAAGGGGCTCCTCGAGCAGGCGGACGGCGGGACGCTCTTCCTCGACGAGATCGGGGACATGAGCCCGGAGATGCAGAAGAAGCTCCTGCGGGTGCTGCAGGAGGGGGAGTTCCGGGTCCTGGGCTCGGACCGCGTGGTCCAGGTGGACGTCAGGGTGCTCACCGCCAGCCACCGGGACCTCCAGGAGATGGTCCGGGAGGGCACCTTCCGCGAGGACCTCTTCTACCGGGTCGCGGTCCTCACCGTGGACCTGCCGCCCCTGCGCAGCCGTCGGGACGACATCCCGCTCCTCGCCGAGCACCTCTTGCTCCGGGCGGCGAGGGAGGCGGGCCGAGACGCGCCCGGCCTGCCCCACGACGTGCTCTCCGTGCTCTGCAGCCACGACTGGCCCGGTAACGTCCGCGAGCTGGAGAACGAGATGCGCCGGCTCCTGGTGGTGGCGGACGAGGAGGTCCGGGTGGAGCACCTCTCCCGGTCCGTGGTGGAGGGCCAGGGCCGCGAGTCGAGCCCCGCGGAGGCCGGGGCGGTCCTGGAGTCCGGGGACATCCGCTCGGCGGTGGCCGACCTGGAGCGGCGCTCGATCGAGGCCGCGCTCGCCCAGGCGGGCGGGAACAAGAGCCGCGCGTCGGCCGCCCTCGGGATCAGCCGCTTCGCGCTCCAGCGCAAGCTCGACAAGTACGGCATCGGCAAGACGCGCCGGCGTGGTTCCAGGCAGGATGGGGAGGGCGAGGCCTGAGCCCCGCGCGCCCCCAGGGACCCATGACCGAGAGCGACCGCCTCCAGGACGACGACTCGCTCGTCGAGCTCGACCCTTCCCAGGCGGAGGCGTTCCTGGACCGGACCCGCGCCGGCGGCAAGGAGGGGGACGGGGCGAGCGGCGAGGAGCCCCCGCCCGAGATCCCGGGCTTCGTGATCACCGGCGTGCTCGGCCGCGGCGCCACGGGCGTCGTCTACCGGGCGCGGCAGGAGGCGGTGGACCGGGAGGTCGCGCTCAAGGCCCTGCACCCGCACCTCGTGACCAACGTGCGCGCGGTCAAGCGGCTCAAGCGGGAGGCGCGGCTCGCGGCGCGGCTCGCCCACCCGAGCATCATCTCCTCCATCGACATGGGGGAGGTGGACGGGCTCTGGTGGTACGCCATGGAGCTGGTGGAGGGGGTCCCCCTGAGCCGCCGCATCGCGGAGCGGGGCGCCCTGACGGAGCGCGAGGTCCTGCGGCTCTTCAGCCCCCTGTGCGACGCCCTCCAGCACGCCCACGAGGTGGGGATCGTCCACCGGGACATCAAGCCCGCCAACATCCTGATCGACGGGCGCGGCCGCGCGCGGCTCGTGGACCTCGGGCTCGCCGTGGGCCGCAACGACCCGTCGATCACGCGCACCGGCGCCACCCTCGGGACGCCGCACTACGTCAGCCCCGAGCAGGCTCGGGACCCGGCGCAGGCGGACATCCGCAGCGACCTGTGGTCCCTCGGGGCCACCATGTACCACGCCGTCTGCGGGCGCCCTCCTTTCCAGCCGGACGGAGAGGGCCCCGGCGGCGTCGCCGAGATCCTCGCGCGGGTGCTGCACGAGCGGGTGGAGGACCCGCGCGCGCTCGCCCCCGGGCTGTCCCGCGACTTCGCCCTCATGCTCCGCAAGTGCCTCACCCGGGACCCGGCGCAGCGCTACCAGGAGCCGTGGGAGCTCGTGACCGACATCGAACGCCTGCGGGAGCGGCGGCGCCTCGACCTCCGGGGGAGCCAGCTCGACCCCTACGCGTCCCGGCGGCCCCGCTGGTGGCGGGGCGCCAGGGCCGGCGCCCTGATCGCCGTCGCGGTGGGGCTGACCTGGGCGTTCACCGCGCGGCCCTGGGAGGCTCCGGCGGCCCCGGAGGAGACGACGCGCGAGGCCTCCCTGGAGGACTGGCCCGAGCTGCTGGCCGTGGACCAGGCGTTCGCACGGGGCGCCCTCTCCCACGCGGCGGCCCTCGCCGAGCTGGAGGGCCCCGCGTCGCGGGGGCTCCCCGCCGCCGCCCGGCGGCTCCACGATCAGCTGTCGGTCGACCTGAAGCGCGACCTCGCGGACCGCGCCCGCCGCTGCCTCCAGGAGTCGGAGGACGCCTCGGCGGGGCGGCTCGCCGTGCACGACTTCGACGGGGCCGCGGACGCGGCCGAGGGCGGCCTCGACGCGCGG
>JASFWR010000274.1:0-5175 GCA_050049155.1 Planctomycetota bacterium
CGACCTCGACCTGCTCGTGGTGGGCGCCTTCGGCGCGCGCCTCCTGAGCAACGACGGCGCCGGCGCGCTGGTGAACAAGGACGGCACCGAGCAGCCCCGCGGCCAGTGGCGCGACGTGTCCGAGGCAGCCACGCTCCCCGCGGGGTCGTTCCGCTGGTGCACCGTGGAGGACTTCGACGGGGACAACGACGTCGACCTCATGTTCGGCGGCCCCGCCTCCACCCACCTCCTGGACTCCCTCCGGCGCGGGCTCTTCGAGGACGTCGCGCCGACCGCGCTGCCGGAGGCGATCTTCGAGCGCGAGCCGACGGTGGCGGACCTGAACGCGGACGGACGGCCGGACCTGCTCGTCCCCGGTGCGGACGGCTCCCGCTGGTACCGCCGTGAGGCGGACGGGACCTTCCGCTCCGACGACCCGGGGATCTGGGTCGCCGAGGGCATCTCCCCGCGGGTGACCGACCTCGACATGGACGGCGCGGTGGACGTGGTCTGGATCGACCCGGAGGGGACCTGCCGGGTCCTCCTCGGCATCACCCAGCCGATCCCCTTGGAGCTCGAGATCCCCGGCGGCGGGGGGACCGCGCTCCTCGTGCAGGAGGTGGACCGGCCCGACCCCTACGCGCCCCCCACCCTCGAGGTGGTGCGGCTGGGCGGCGACGGCCTCACCGCCGTGACCCCCACGAACGCCAAGCGGAACGCGCTGTTCCTCAAGTTCGTCGGCCAGAAGGACAACCGCCAGGCGGTGGGCGCGATCCTCGAGGTCCGGGCGCAGGACCTCTACCGCCGGGTCTACCTGCGCGGCGAGGCGGCCATCGTCGGGATCGGCGACCGCCCCTACGCCGACGTGGTGCGGGTGACCTGGCCCAACGGCGTGGTGCAGCAGGAGCTCGACGTCGAGGCCGGCGTGCAGTTCTTCCTCGACAACTCGGACTTCGGCGTCCAGCCGGAGGGGCTCATCGGCTCCTGCCCCTTCCTCTACACCTGGAACGGGGAGACCTTCGAGTTCATCAGCGACGTCATCGGGATCACCCCCCTGGGGCTCCCCATGGCGCCGGGGATGCTGGTCCCTCCCGACCACGACGAGTACGTGCTCGTGCGCGGCGACCAGCTCGTGCCGAACGAGGACGGGGAGCTCGTCCTGCAGTTCACCGAGGAGCTGCGGGAGGTGACCTACCTGGACCGCGTGCGGCTGGACGCGGTGGACCATCCGGCCGGCACCGCCGTGTACCCGAACGAGCGCTTCAAGTTCCCGCCGTTCCCCGAGGCCCACACCCACGTGGTCGAGCGCGTCGCCAAGGTGAGGCGGGCGACGGGCTCCGACGGCGCGGACTGGACCGACGAGATCCGGGAGCGTGACTTCCGCCACCCGGCGCCCTTCGAGCGCCTCGCCGGGCAGTACCTCGGCCTCGCCGAGCCCCACTGGCTCGAGCTGGAGTTCGACCCCGCGGAGGTCGCCGACGCGGAGCTGATCCGCCTCATCGCCACCGGGTGGTTCTTCTGGAGCGACGCCAGCGCGAACATGGCCTCCGCCACGACCCCCGGGGTCGAGTTCGTCCCGCCGGTGATCCAGGTCCCCGGGCCGGACGGTACCTGGGTCCCGATCGGCCCCCCCGTGGGCTTCCCCGCGGGCAAGACGAAGACCATGGTCATCGACCTGTCGGAGGCCCTGCGGCGCGACGACCCGCGGCTCCGCATCGGCTCGACCCTCGAGCTCTACTGGGACTGCATCGAGCTCGCCACGTGCGGCGACGACGCCCCGCTGGTGACGACCTCCATCGAGGCCGTGGGGACGCAGCTGTGGTCCCGCGGGTTCTCGGCGCCGCAGCTGCCCGAGCGCGCGGACCAGCCGCTGTTCTTCGACTGGGACCAGGTGGCCGAGGTGCCGCGATGGAACCAGCACCCCGGCTCGTACACCCGGTACGGCGACGTCTCGCCCCTGCTCACCGGCGTGGACGACCGCTTCGTGATCATGGGCTCGGGCGACGCCCTGACCCTGCGCTTCGACGCCTCCGAGCTGCCGCCCGTGCCGGAGGGGTACGTGCGCGACTACCTCGTCTTCCTGGACGGGTGGGCCAAGGACCGGGACCACAACACACACGAGGCCCTGGAGGTGGAGCCCCTGCCCTTCCACGCCATGAGCGGCTACCCCTACCCCGAGACCGAGCGCTTCCCGGACACCCCGGAGCACCGCGCCTGGCGGGAGGAGTGGAACACGCGGCCGGCGCACCGCTGGGTGGTCCCCATGGCGCCCGCGCTGGAGACCGAGTGGGTGCACGCCATGACCGGCCTCGCCGCCGAGGACTGAGCGGCCCATGTCGATCCGCCTCGCCGCTCCGCTGGCCCTGTGGCTCGCGGCCTGCGGGGCCACGGGTCACCCGATCGACGGGGACCCGGCGTCGATGCGGAGCCCCTCCGCGCAGGGTTCGTCCGCGCAGGGTTCGTCCGCGCTGGGTCCTTCCGCGCCGGCGGTCCCCGCCAGCGTCCTGATGGTCGGCAACAGCTTCACCTTCTGGAACGGCGGGCTCTGGCGGCCCCTCGCTGCGGCGCTGGGGGCGGCCGGCGCGGCGGCCACCGTGGAGCCCTGCGTCCGGGGGGGCGCGTCCCTCGAGGTGCACTGGAACCAGGAGGAGGTCCTGTCGCGGATCGACGCCGGGGAGGCGGAGGTCGTCGTGCTCCAGGGGGACGTCCCGGAGGCGTCCGTGGCCTCCTTCGAGGAGCACGCGGGCCTGCTGGTCGAGCGGGTCCGCGCCGCCGGCGGGCGCCCCGTGCTCTTCATGACCTGGGACTACGAGCGGCTGGGCTGGCTCACCCTCGACGCCATCGTCGACGCGCACCGGGGCGTCTCACTGACCCACGCGGTCCAGGTGGTCCCCGTGGGCGAGGCCTTCGGAGTCGCGCGCCGGGAGCGCCCGGACCTCGACCTCCTCGCGAGCGACCGGGAGCACCCGAGCCAGGCCGGGAGCTACCTGGCCCTCGTGATGCTGGCCCTGTCCCTCGGCGTGGAGGACGTCGCCGCCATCGAGCCGCCGAGGCGGTGGCGCCGGCTCTCACCGGAGGACGCGGCGTACCTCCGCGGCCTGGGTCAGCGGGTCTGCGCGCAGGAGGCCGCGCGCGTCCGCGAGCTCACCCGGAGCAGGGCGTTCTGCCCCAACTGACCGCTCGCGGGGGTCGAGGGCGGCGCCGCTCCCGGGTCGAGATCGGGTCGATGGCGGGATCCTGGAGGCGCTGCTAGGGTCGAGCCATCCTCCAACCTCCACCTCCCCACATGCGCCGTCCGACCTCCCTCCTCCTCGCCGCCTCGCTGACCCTCGCCTCCGCGGCCGCCCAGGGCGCCGACGACTGCGCCAACGCCCAGCCGATCACGGGGCTGGGGCCGCACGCCTTCGACAACACCGCGGCCACGCCGACGCCGGGGCTGTCGGACTGCAACGGCCTGCCGGTGCGGAAGGACGTCTGGTTCCTCTGGACGGCCCCGAACACGGCGCGGATCACCTTCGACGTGTGCGGGCAGACCACCCTCGAGACCCGGGTGGCCATCTACGACGGCAACGACTGCAACAACCTCGTCCAGGTCGCCTGCGGGGCCATCGACTGCAACGCGGGCTCCCAGGTCCGCTTCCCTGCGGTCGCGGGGCAGCAGTTCCTGATCCGCCTGGGCTCCAAGTCCATCGGGCAGACGGGCACGGGGACCTTCACGCTGTCGGAGTACGTCCCGACGTTCAACCCGAACAACGGCAGGTACTACGAGGTGGTCCCGGAGAACGTCTCGTGGACCATCGCCCGTGACCGGGCCGTCGCCACCACCTGGCTCGGTCAGCCCGGCCGCCTCGCCGTGCTCTCCAACCAGGCCGACCTGGACTGGGTGGTCAACAACCTCACGCTCGGGCGGCCCTGGATCGGGGCGTTCCAGGACACGAACCACCCGCAGTTCTCCGAGCCGACGGGCGGCTGGGTGTGGATCGACGGGACCGACATGACCTTCAGCAACTGGGCCGCCGGCGAGCCCAACAACTTCGCCTCGGGCGGCGGCGACGAGAACTACGCCGAGATGTACGGGAACGGGGAGTGGAACGACGCGGTGGACCCGCACGCCAACACGACCCACTACCTGATCGAGTACATCGTCGGCGGCTTCGGGACCAACTACTGCTCCGCGAACGCCAACTCCACCGGGAGCGCGAGCTCCATGTCAGCCGACGGCTCCCCCAACGTGGCGAACAACGACCTGACCCTGACCGCGAGCGGCCTGCCGAACAACAGCTTCGGGTTCTTCATCACCTCCCGCTCCCAGGGCTTCGCGGCCAACCCGGGCGGCTCCCAGGGCAACCTGTGCCTCGGTGGCCTCATCGGGCGCTTCCAGCAGCAGATCGTCAACAGCGGCTCGAACGGGTCGTTCTCGATCCCGGCGGACGTGAACGCGTTCCCCGACCCCTCCCTCGGCACCGTGGGCGTCCTCCCGGGAGACACCTGGAACTTCCAGGCCTGGCACCGGGACGCCGTGGGCGGCGTGACGACCTCCAACTTCACCGACGGGCTGGAGATCACCTTCCAGTGAGCGCCGGGGGGCGGACGCTCCCCCTCGGGCGCCCCCCCTCGGGCGCGCCCGGCCGCCCTCAGCCCATCATCGCCTCGAGGGCGTCGCGGAGCTCCGCGGGCAGCTCGGCGGACTCCATGCTCTCGGGGTCGTAGCACACCAGCGCCGCCTCGCCCTCGGCCCAGACCTCTCCCTCCGCCGAGCGGACCCGGTAGGCCTGGCGGAAGGACCGCGTCCCCACGTGGGTGGTGGACAGCTCCACCCGCACGGACTCGCCGCCCCGCCCGGGCGCCACGAAGCGGACGTTGGTCTGGGCGAGGAGGAACGGGAAGGCCCCGTCGGTGAGCACCTCGGCCGCGCGGCAGAACCCGTGCCGGGCCTCCTCGAACAGGGTCAGGTACACCGCGTTGTTGAGGACGCCCTGGCTGTCGTCGTCGGACCAGCGGGTGACGGTCTCGTGGACGAACTGCGGGAACTCGGGGATGTCGGGGGCTTCCATGGCGAGGAGTCTACGCGGACCGCGCGGGCGCGGGGCGGCGCAGGACCAGCGCCATCCCGGTGAACAGGCCGAGCGCGGCGAGCCCGAGCGCGGGGGTCGGCCGCTCGGCGAGCACGACCGCCGCCGCGACCCCGGTGATCAC
>JASFWR010000275.1:0-5172 GCA_050049155.1 Planctomycetota bacterium
TCCCCGCGCGCGCCCCGATCCACGCGGGGACCTTCTATGCCGCCACGGGCGAGTTCGTGCCGGCGGACCCGGCGCAACAGGCCCCGATGGGCTCGAACGACGTGGTCTACAACAACAACTACTACGCGGCGGTGTTCCTCGACATCAACGGGTCGAGCCTCGTGGTGGACGAGGGCCGGATCCCCAGCACGACGTCGCCGGTGTCGGCCAGCCCCGTGAGCTTCACCGGCGTCGCGGACAGCTACCGGATCAACAACATCCAGCTGGGCTACGCGACCGACTCCGTCGGGGACGGGAACGCCCGCCTCACGATCCTGCCCCAGTACGACTCCTGCACGAGCCCGCTCGGCGGCGCGACGCCGATCCTGGACCTGATCATCACGGGGCTCCCCGGGACGATCCTCGCGGGCGCGATCACCCCGTACACGTTCGACGTGGACATGTCCGGCTTCGAGTTCTGCATGCCGGCGGACGGGGACGGGCAGTACGACGACGGCGTGGTCGACAACTTCGGCTTCGGCCTCCTCATGGCCGCCGACTCGGGCTCCATGATCGGCCCCCTCATCGGCTCTCGCCCCGGCCCCTTCGCCCCCACGGGCGACGGGACCATCTTCCAGAACCCCGGCTCGACCGGCTCCGGCCTCGGCACCCTGGACCAGTGGTTCGAACTCAGCTTCAACACCGGCTCGGGCGCCTGCTTCAACGAGGGCGGCTACGACCCGATCACCAACAACCCCTCGTTCGGCTCCTTCTGGATGGTGCTCGGCGCTGACCTCGGCTTCGACTGCGTCGGCTGCGCCGCCGAGGCGGACGACGCCTTCGAGCAGAACGACGACTGCGCCTCCGCCGCGGCCCTCACGACCCCGAGCACCACCACGGACCTCGTGGTGACGAAGACGGACCCGGACTACTACTCGGTGGACATCCCCCCGCAGTCCACGCTGACCGCCACGGCCATCTTCACGCAGCTCCAGGCCGACGTGGACATGCTCCTCCTCTCGGACGACTGCCTGACGCTTCTGGACAGCTCGCTCTCCGTCTCCGACAACGAGGAGGTCTCCTTCACGAACTGCGGCTCCTCGCCGCTGCCCGTGAAGATCTACGTGGAGGTCTGGAGCGGCAGCGCCGGCGACTGCTCGGACTACGAGCTGATCCTGGCCGACAGCGCCGTGTGCTCGGACGACTACCTGGAGGACAACGACTCCTGCCAGGCGGCCTTCCCCCTGTCCATCGGGACGACCATCAACCTGAAGGTCACCCAGTGCGACGACGCGGACTACTTCGCCCTCAGCCTCGACCCGGGTGAGGCCATCGACCTCTCGATGACCCTCAACCCCTCGGAGGCCGACCTCGACCTCGAGCTCTACACGGCCAACGGGGACTGCGACACCTTCGCCGGTCTGCTCACGTTCTCCTACAACCTCGGCAGCACCGAGACGATCAACTGGACGAACAAGACGGGCCAGCCCGCCGACTACGTGCTCAAGGTCACGACGTTCTCCTTCGAGTCCGGCGTGAACTGCTCGGGCTACGTGCTCGACTACGCCATCGGGGCCTCCACGGAGGTCGGCTCGAACTTCTGCACCGCGGTTCAGAACTCGACCGGCAACGGCGCCCACATCTCGGGGTCCGGCAGCGACGTGGTGGCGGACAACGCGTTCACCCTGAACGCCGAGTGCCTCCCGGAGAACTCCAGCGGCTACTTCTTCGTGTCCCAGGGCACGATCTTCGTGCCGAACGTCGGCTCCTCCTCCGGAAACCTCTGCATCGGCGGCGGCCCCGTGGGGCGCTTCCTGGCGAACGTCCTCAACACCGGCCCGGGCGGCTCGGCGGTCTCCCTGCTCACGGACCTGAACGCCCTCCCGCAGCCGACCGGCGCCGTCGTCGTCCTCCCGGGTGACTCGTACAACTTCCAGTACTGGTATCGGGACTTCGGCAACACGAGCAACTTCAGCGACGCGCTCTCGGTCACCTTCCAGTGAGCTGAGGCGAGCCGCCTGAGGCCGGCCCGCACCGTCGGCCGGCCGTCAGGACCCAGCGAGCGCGCCCCCGGGACTCCCCCGGGGGCGCGCTCCGTTCGTCCGGCACCCGCCGCGGGGGTCCGCACCTCCCCCTTCGCCTGCCCCCCCTCGGAGGGATAGACTTCCCTGCAGGGTCGTCCTGCCTGCCTGGCGCGAACCTCGGCCGCACCCCGCCGCCGCCCCGCCGAACGCGACCCGCACCGCCCGCTATGACCCCGAGACCGCACCGTCCCGGCGCCGACCCCCCGTCCGCCCCCCAGTCCGCCCCCAGGGTTCCCGCGCCCAGGATCGACCAGATCCTCGAGGCCCTGATCCTCGGCCTGCTGCTCTACATGCCCCTGGCGTTCGGCGGGGTGATGCCCCTGAGCCGGGTGGTCCTCGCGGCCGCTGGGTGCCTCATCGCCGCGTGCTTCGCGGTGCGCTGCGTGTCCGAGACCGACCGGGAGGTCTCGACCCCCCGGGCCATGCTCCCGATCGCAGGCCTGCTGGCCCTGGTGGGGCTCCAGCTGGTGGACCTGCCCGCCGGGCTCCTCGGGACCGTGTCCCCCCGGGCGGCGGAGCTCTGGACCCAGGCCGCCGACGCGGCGGGGCGGACGCTCCCCGCCGCGCCCCTGAGCGTCTACCCCCACGCCACCGCCCTGCAGCTCGACGTCCTCGTGCTCGCGGCGCTCCTGATGCTGACCGCCGCGACGGTCTATCGGGACCGCGCCGCCTTCAAGCGCCTGCTGGCCGGGGTCGCCCTGATCGGCGTCGCGGTCGTGCTCGTGAACCTCGGGCACCTGGTCCTCGGCGAGGACCGCTCCATCTACGGGGTGTTCGACGGGGGCGCGACCTCCGGCGCCCCCTTCGCCTCGTACAGCCACTTCTCCGAGTTCGTCAACCTGGCCCTCGGCTGCGCCCTCGGCTATCTGCTCGTGACCGCCAGCGGCCGCGTCAGCGGGCGCACCCTGGACGTGCGGGACCTCGTGAGCAGCGTCGGGCGCAAGCCCTCCCGCCTCGAGCGCGTCCTGACCGGATTCCTGCTCCTCGGCGCGGTCGCCATCGTGCTCTCCACCTCCAGGAACGGGCTGATCTCCATGGTCTTCGCGGCGGCCGTCACCTCCGCGGCCATGCAGTACTCCCGTCGCGTGGACGGGGTGGGTTGGTCGATCGCAGGCATCGGCCTCGGAGCCACCGTGGTGCTGCTCCTGCTCGGGGTGGACCCCGTCATCGAGCGCTTCGAGGCGATCTCCGCGGAGGGCGTCGGCGGGAACACCCGGCTCGACCTCATCCGCGACTCGGCCGCCATGGCCATGGCCTTCGCGGCGGCGGGGGCCGGCCTCGGGACCTTCGCGCTGGCGTTCCCCGGGTTCGACACCGCCCAGCGCCCCGGGACCGCCGAGCACGCCGAGAACCAGTACATGGAGGTCCTGGCGGAGCTGGGCCTGGTGGGCGCCCTCCTCGCCGCGACCTTCCTGGTCCTGCTCTCCGTGCGCCTGGT
This sequence comes from Planctomycetota bacterium, assembly GCA_050049155.1. GTDB lineage: Bacteria > Planctomycetota > UBA1135 > UBA1135 > Saltatorellus. The sequence goes on from JASFWR010000275.1 coordinate 3,502, forward strand.
GAAGCGCACCCGGGAGAGCCGGAACCCCGCGGACCTCGGGGTCTTCGGCGTGGTCTTCGGGCTCGCGGCCGTCGGCTTCCACTCCCTCACCGACTTCGGCCTCGTGATCCCCGGCGTCGGCCTCGCCGCCGCGACCCTCGCGGGCGCAGGGCTCGGGCGCTCCAGCCGGGACCACTCCTCGAGCCTCGCCCGCAGGGTCCCCGCCATGGCCGCCGCCGTCCTCGCCCTCGGGGTCCTCGGCACCAGCCTCCCCCCGGCGGTGCGTTCCTCCGGCGCCTGGGACCACTTCGTGTACGCGGAGCGGGTGCGCGAGGAGGTGGAGCGCGCGGGCGGCGTCGGGACCGAGGCGCAGCACCGGACCCTCGTGGAGCACACGGGGCTCGCCGCGGCCGGCGAGGCGACCAACGCCGAGTACCGCTTCCGCTCGGTGCTCGCCCGCTGGACCGGAGCGGTCGCCGGGGCCCAGGGCTTCGACCCCGAGGCCGAGCCCGTCACCCCCCTCACCCACCCCGAGCTGGTGGACGCGGCCACCGCCGCCGTGGAGGAGCTCCGGGAGGTCCTGCTCCTGGCCCCCACCCACGGCCCGAGCTGGTCCGTGGCCGGACAGCTCCGGCGGATCTGGCTCGACGACCAGGGCGAGGAGGCGGGCCGGTGGATCCTCAGGGGCCGGGAGCTCGCGCCGCACCACCCGGCCACCGCCCTCGCCTCCGCCTTCGAGCTCATGCGGCAGGAGAGGGAGGACGAGGGGGTCCTGGAGCTGGAGCGCGCCGTCCGGGTGGGCGCCGCCCGCCGCGACGTGGTGGACCTCCTCGCCGTCTCCCTCCAGCGGCCCCGGCTCGCCCTCCCCTTCGTGGAGCGGGACCTCCCCCTCACCGGGCGCCTGCTGGACGTCGTCCGCGGTCTCGAGGGCGAGGCGGCCCTGGCCGAGGACCTGTCCGAGCGCTTCGAGGCCCTGCTCCTCGCGGCCTGCGCGCGACCGGACGCGAGCGAGGGGGACCTGCAGCGGCTCGCCGGGATCGAGCGCGGACGCGGGAACCTGGAGGAGGCGGCGGAGCTGTACCGGCGCATCCTGAGCGTGAACCCGGCCTCTCGGGCCCGGTTCAACTACGCCCGGATCCTCGTGGACCTCGGCGACGTGCGCGGTGCCCGGCGCGAGCTCCGGGACGTCCTCGACTTCAACCCGGGGCTCGGCGCGGCGACGCGCCTCCTGGAAAAGCTGGAGGCGGGCAGCGGACGATGAGCGGCCCCCGATGGACCTGGGAGCGGCCCCGCGGGCCCCGAAGGCGGATCCGCTGCTGAACCGCCCCTCTCCCTGCCGATAGAGTAACTCCATGAGGACCCTGCCCACCTCCCCGCTCGGACGCCCCCTGGGCGTCGCCCTCGCCCTCGCCGCGTCCCTCTGGACCGCGGGCTGCGCCGCCACCCGGTACGAGCTCGACGCCGAGGGCCTCGCCCGCTTCACCGCCGCGGGCCCGATCACCCCGGAGTTCGACGAGGAGCGCCTGCTCGACTCCATCCAGCCGCCGGGGGTCTACACGGTCGTGCCCGGCGACCTGCTCAAGCTCCGCGTCCCGCCGTCCATGGCCACCTCCATCGCGGAGGGGCTCCCGCAGACGAGCGTCGAGCACTTCGCCCGGGTCTCCGGCGAGGGCACCATCGAGGTCCCGCTGG
>JASFWR010000276.1:0-5162 GCA_050049155.1 Planctomycetota bacterium
TGGCGACTGGAGCCAGGGCTCCGCCGGCTCGGCGGTCCCGTCCGCCCCGGTGGGCGAGGGCACGGGCGCCGCCACGGAGGGCGCCGGTGAGGGGGACGGGGACCGCTGGGCCCCGGTCGACGACCTGCGCGGCCCCTACCTGCAGGTGGACCGCACCTACATCCTCCGGGCGCTGCCGGACGGCTTCGAGATCATCGACCAGCACGCCCTGCACGAGCGGCTCACCTTCGAGGAGCTTCGCCGAGAGGTGAAGGCCGGCAAGGTGGAGGTGCAGCGGCTCCTCACCCCGGAGCTGGTGGACCTGACCCAGGCGGACGTGCAGCTGATCTCCGTGCACCAGGAGGCCCTGCGCCGGATCGGCCTGGAGCTCGAGCCGTTCGGGGACAAGACGGTCGCCGTGCACGGGCTCCCCGCGCGGATCCGCCGGCCGGACCCGGAGGCCATCGTGCGCGACGTGGTGGACGTGATCGCCCGGACCGGCAAGGCGCCGGACGCGGAGGACGTCCAGGAGGAGGTGCTGCACCGCACCTCCTGCCGCTCCTCGATCATGGCCGGGGACCGCCTCGACGAGTCCTCGATCCGCGCCCTGCTGGAGCGCGCCCGGGACGCGGGCATGGACCAGACCTGCCCGCACGCGCGGCCGACCCGGGTCAAGTTCACGCTGGCCGACCTGGAGAAGGCGTTCCACCGCACCTGAGGTCGCGGGGCGCCCCGAGGGCGTGGGGTCGGCGGAGGGGGCTCGACGGCGCCCTCAACGGCCCTCAACGGGGGCGCGCGCTCGGCGCACGATGCAGCGGCGGGGCCAGGCGAGCGCCCCGGCGTCGGCCGGGCGAGGAGCGCCCGCCGGAGGCCGCGCGGGTTGGTCCCTGGGGCGGGCTCACTCCGGCGCGAAGTCGCTCCGCTGGAGCCTGGCGCGCATGTTCCCGTCGATGAAGTAGAGGTCGACGCGGGGGACGTTCGAGAAGCGGAGGCCGTCGGGGCCCAGGACGGACTCGTAGGCGAAGAAGCGGCCGGGCATCCACGAGGCGTCCGCGGGCTCGGCGCCCGCGGGGTGGACCAGCCACTCCGTGCACTGGGCGAGGATCGTGCCCGGCGCCTGGAGGGGCCCCTGGCTCGACGGGGACACCACGACGACCCGCGGCCGCCCCGAGGTCGGGTCCATGCCGAACACCAGCCGGTACCTGGGGTCGGCGCCGGGGCCGCGGTCCTCGAGGTCTCGGAAGTCTATGGTCCGCACCTCCAGCCAGCGGAGCCCGGCGCACAGCTCGTGCACCTGCTGCGCCCGTCCCTCGCGGACTCCCTCGATGTCCACGGCGGGCAGGAGGAGTCCTCCCTGGTCGCCCTCGAAGCGCAGGCGCAGCGGCGAGTCGCCGTCCAGCGCCGGGAGCGGGGCGCGCTCCCGGAGGGACAGGATGCGCAGGCTCGAGGGGCGCGTGAGCCGCGCGATGTCGTAGGCGACCGCGGCCCAGCCGTCGATCTCCTCCCTGCTCGTAGCGGTGTCCCGCCCCCGAAGCGCGCGCCAGCCGTCGGTCCGTCCCTCGCCCTGGACCTTGCGGAACCAGTAGAGGGGCCGTCCGCGCTCGTCCACGCCGCGCATCTGAGCGCTGCGCTCCGCCCCGCGGTCGTCCAGGACCTCGCAGCGGACGAGCCCGGGCCCCTCGTCGAGGTACCGCAGCCGGGCGCTGAAGTTCTGGGTCCCGGAGCTCTGGCGGTGGCGGACGTCGAACTCGAACTCGAAGGCGCGCGGGGCGTCGGCGGCGGGCGTCCCGTCGTCCACCGAGAGGCTCCCCGCGAGCTGGGTCCAGAGGCGGCGGGCGGCCTCGGACGTGTCCGCGGGGACGCGCCCGGGGGCGGCCGGGGCGCCGTCGGACGCGAGGAGCAGGTCCTCGGCCGGCGCGGCCGGCTCCCGCGGCGGGGGCAGGTCGGGCGGCGCCTCCTGGGCCCGGGCCGCCGCAGTGGTGAGGGCGAGGGCCGGAAGGGCGGCGAGCAGCACTCGGGCAAGGCGGGGTGCGTGGGGGCGAGCGGCGTCCATGGACAGATCCTCGTCTCCCCCGGCCCGGACTTCCAGCGCCGGGGGGGCCTCCGGGGCCCAAGGTCTTACGATTCCGCCATGCACGGCGCCCCGGACGAACCTCGAGGACCCGCGCGATCCCGACCGGCGGGGCCGCACGGGGAGGCCGAGGCGTCGGGCTCTCCTGAGGGGGCGAGCCATGGGTCCTCTCGGCCGCACGGTGAGGCCGAGGCGCCCCGGGAGGCGGGGGGCTCGACCCACGTCCTCGACCGGGTGCCCCTGCGCTTCCTCGTCGGGCCCACGGCCTCGGGCAAGACGGGGCTGGCGCTCGACGTGGCGCCGCGGCTCGACGCCGAGATCGTGGCCCTGGACTCCATGACGGTCTACCGCGGGCTCGACGTGGGCACGGCCAAGCCCGACGCCGCCGAGCGGGCGCGGGTCCCGCACCACCTGCTCGACGTTGCCGAACCCTCCGAGCGCTTCGACCTTCAGCGCTACCTGGCCCTGGTGGAGGGTGTGCTGCTGGACCTTGAGGCGCGCGGGCGATCGGCGCTCTTCGTGGGCGGGACGGGGCTGTACCTGGCGGCGCTCCTGCGCGGCGTGTTCGACGGCCCGCCCTCCGACCCGAAGCTGCGCGAGGAGCTCCTCGAGCGCGCACGGCAGGAGGGGGACGCGGCGCTGCACCGGGAGCTCGCTCGGGTGGACCCCGAGGCGGCGGAGCGGATCCACGTGAACGACCGCCGCCGGACCGTGCGCGCGCTGGAGGTCTTCCTCCAGACGGGGGAGACCATGACGTCCCGCCAGCAGGAGTGGGCCGGCGGGCCGTCACCCCGTGAGCAGCGAGCGGCCATCGTCGGCCTCGAGGTCCCCGTCGAGGAGCTGGACCGCCGGATCGCCGCGCGGACCGAGGTGATGCTCCGGGGCGGTTGGCCGGCCGAGGCCGTGCGGGTGACCGACGCGGGCGGGCTCGGCCCCTCGGCGTCCCAGGCCCTGGGCTACGGGACGGCCGCGGCCGTCGGGCGGGGTGAGCTCTCCCACGAGGAGGGCTGCGCGGAGATCGCCCTGCGCACCCGGCAGTTCGCCCGGCGCCAGCGGACCTGGTTCCGCAAGTTCCAGGTGCACTGGGTGGACCCGCGTGGCGAGGGCGCCCCCAACGAGATCACCGCGCGGCTCGGCGCCGCGCGGTGATCGAGGGTGCGCGGCCGACCGACGTCGCGCGCGGAGTGGAGACTCCGCGCGGGTACGGGTCGCCGCGTGAGTCCGGGCTCGTCCGGGCGGGCTGGTCTTCAGGAAGGACCCTGACGTACGCCCGCCGGGGCGGTCACTCGACGTAGCCCAGCTCGTTCAGGGCAGCCGGGGCGTACGGGTTCGGCGGGACCGACCACTCGTGCTCCTCCTCCGGGACGCTCTGGACCTGGAAGGGGTTGGTGGGGTTGTACGCCAGGATGTGACGCTGGAGGGTGAGGCCGAAGTCGCTCCACTGGTTCGACCTGTACTCCGAGTAGGTGGCGGTGCGGGACGGGTCGTAGCCCGAGGCCGCGCGCACGACCCGCGGGTAGATGGAGGACATCTGCCAGTGGTCGTTGATCTGGTCGCCGGTGTTGGAGGCGCAGGCGCTGGCGAGGAGGCCCGCGGCGAGCGCAAGGCCGGCGCGGCGGAGGGTGTTCGCGGAGGCGAGAGCGTTGGGACGCGTCATCGTCATGGGGTCCGTGGAGGACGGTCGATCGGGACGCCCTGGGGCGTCGATTTCAGGGAGGGGGTGGCCGGGCGGTCCGGGGGAGGCCCGACGATCCCGTGCTGCGACAGTATCGGGGCGGCGGCCTCGGAAGTCCAGAGGCCGGTGACATCGAGGTGAGACAGATTCCGGGGGATCGGGACCTGATTCGAGATGCGATCCGGAGGAAGTCCGGGACCGGCGGCCCGTCCCAGGGTGGATAGTGGCACCGGCCCCGAGTTCAGGTACCGTGGTCCCACCTGCCAGTCACCTGCCCCAAGCGCCAAGTTCGTCCTTCCGTGGAACCCCATTCGCGTGTCGCCCTGTTCGGGGGCTCCTTCGATCCCGTGCATCGGGGCCACTTGGAAGTGGCCCGGAGGGCGGGTCAGGCGTTCGATCTGGATCGGATCCTCTTCACGCCGGCCGCCACGCCTCCCCACAAGCTCGGCCAGACCCTGGCCCCGGGGGCTGCCCGAGTTGCCATGCTGGAGGCGGCCACGGCGGACCGCCCCGACTGGGAGGTCTCGGACGTCGAGCTGCGCCGTGAGGGCACGTCCTTCACGGTGGACACGCTCCGCGAGCTGGCCTCGGAGGCCGGCGGCGCGCCTTCCGAGGGCGGGGCCGCGCTGCACATGATCCTGGGGAGCGACAACCTGCCGGGTCTGCCCGGCTGGAAGGACGTGGAGGAGGTGCTGACCCTCGCCCGGCCCATCGTCGCCTGGCGCGAGGGGACCCCTGAGGAGCACCTGGCCGCCCTGGACGGCCGGCTGCCCGCCGCGCTCGTGGAGCGGCTGGCCGAGGGCTTCCTGCGGCTGCCGCCGATCCCCGTCAGCGCGACGGAGATCCGGGCCCTGGTGGCCGAGGGCCGCCTCGCGGAGGCGGACCTCCCCGAGGGCGTCGCCGAGCTGATCGTCCGCGAGGGGCTGTACGGCGCGGCGGCGCGGGAGGCGTCGGCGTGACCGTCTTCATCGTCCTCGCCGTCGGGCTCCTGCTGACGGCCACGCTCATCGGCATCGCCCCGGTGATCGGCTGGTTCGATCGCCGCGAGGGCCTCGAGTACCGCAAGCCGATCGAGGAGAACATCCCCGTGGTGGGCGGCGCGGCGATCCTGGGGGCCGTGGCCGCGGGCGCCCTGGTGGACCCGACGCTCCAGCTGCCGTGGCCGGCGCTGATCACGGCCTTCCTCCTCGGCCTCGCCGACGACGTGCGCCGCGGGGGCCTCAGCCCGACCGTGAAGCTCTCCGGGCAGATCCTGGTGGCGACGCTCCTCATCGTCCTCCCGGGACCCGGGCTCGCCGACCACACCTCGAACGAGCTGCTGCTCACCGCCGTGTTCGCGCTCGTGGCCATGAACGCGGTCAACCTCTTCGACCACGCGGACGGCATGGCGGGGACCGCGTGCTGCGTGGCCCTGATCCCGGCGGCGCCGCCCCTCGG
>JASFWR010000277.1:0-5128 GCA_050049155.1 Planctomycetota bacterium
GCAACAGGGCGTGGGCGTGATGCCCACCCAGAAGGAGGTCCTGAGCGCCGGCGAGATGGAGGACGTGGCGACCTACGTCTTCGAGGCCGCCGGCCGCGGGCGCTGAGCGACACGCGGCCGCGGCGAGCCCCGGCTGCGACGTGCCCTCCGCCGGCGCGGCCCGCCCGGCCCGCGGCGGCCCGCTATCCTCGGGTCCGACGTCCCCCACGGAGTTTCCGATGATCGCGACCCTGCTTCCCGCCCTCCTCCTCGCCTCCCCGCTCGCCGCCCGGACAGAGGCACCTGAAGAGCCCGCCGACCTCGTCCTCGCCGGCGGCCGCGTGGTGACCGTGGACGCGGCGGGCACCGAGGGCCGCTCCATCGCCATGCGGGGCGACCGGATCGTGGCGGTGGGCAGCGAGGAGGAGATCCGCGCGCTGGTGGGAGAGCGCACCCGCGTGATCGACCTCGAGGGGCGGCTCGCGATCCCCGGCTTCATCGAGGGCCACGGTCACTTCCTCGGCGTGGGCGACTCCGCCATGCAGCTGGACCTGCGCAAGGCGCGGACCTGGGACGAGATCGTCGCGCTCGTGGCCGAGGCCGCGGCGAAGCTCGAGCCCGGCACGCTCATCCGCGGCCGCGGCTGGCACCAGGAGAAGTGGACCACCGCGCCGAAGGGCGCGATCGACGGGCTGCCGCGGCACGAGGACCTCTCGGAGGCCTCCCCCGACCACCCCGTGATCCTCACCCACGCCAGCGGGCACGCCACCTTCGCCAACGCGAAGGCCATGGAGCTCAGCGGCATCGACGGAGACACCGCCGACCCCGAGGGCGGGGAGATCATCAGGGACCCGAGCGGCGCCCCCACCGGCGCGTTCCGGGAGACCGCGTCCGGGCTGCTCGGCCCGGCCTACCTGCGCTCCCGCGGCGCGGACCCGCGCCAGATGGCGACCTACGCCGTGGAGGAGTGCCTGCGCAAGGGCGTCACCTCCTTCCAGGACGCCGGCAGCTCCTTCGAGGACGCCGAGCTCCTGCGCCGCATGGCGGACCGCGGGGAGCTGGACGTGCGCGTGTGGATGATGCTCCGCGAGCCGGTGGCCGAGCTCGCCGAGCGGCTCGCCGCGACGCGCGTCGTCGGGCACGCGAACCACCACCTCACCGTCCGCGGGATCAAGCGCTCCATCGACGGCGCCCTGGGGTCCCACGGCGCGTGGCTCCTCGAGCCCTACGCCGACCTCGCCAGCAGCGCGGGCCTGAACACCGTGCCCATCGCCGAGGTGGAGGCCTGCGCGCGCCTCGCCCTCGAGCACGACGTGCAGCTCTGCGTGCACGCCATCGGCGACCGCGCCAACCGCGAGACCCTGGACATCTTCGAGCGCTTCCTGCCCGAGGGCCCCCCGGGAGAGGGCAGCAAGGCCGACCTGCGGTGGCGCGTGGAGCACGCCCAGCACATCCACCCCGACGACCTGCCGCGCTTCTCGGAGCTCGGCGTGATCGCGGCCATGCAGGGGGTGCACTGCACCTCCGACGCCCCCTGGGTCCTGCGGCGCCTCGGCCCCGAGCGCGCCGAGAGCGGCGCCTACATGTGGCGCGACCTGCTGGACTCGGGCGCCGTGGTCACCAACGGCACCGACGCCCCGGTGGAGGACCTCGACCCCATCGCGAGCTTCTACAGCACGGTCACCCGCAAGCGCGCCGACGGGATGGTCTTCTACCCGGACCAGCGCATGACCCGCATGGAGGCCCTGCGCTCCTACACCATCGCCTGCGCCTACTCCGCCTTCGAGGAGGACCTCAAGGGCTCCCTCGAGCCCGGCAAGCTGGCCGACGTCGTGGTCCTCTCCAGGGACATCCTCACCTGCCCCGACGACGAGATCCTCGACGCCCGCGTGGACCTCACCGTGGTCGGCGGCGAGGTCCTCTTCCAGCGGGACTGAGCCCGATCGGGTCCGCCCCGTCCGGCGAGCCGAGCTGGGTGAACTCAGCGCGGGGGAACCGCGCCGGAGCGGAGGAACTGCAAGGCGGCGGCGATGGTGGCCGGGTGGTTCATGATGACCGTGTGCATGGCCCGGACGCGGTGAGTCGCGATCGCGCCCTCGAGCCGGGCCTCGGAGACGGAGACGACCCCGTCGTCGTCCCCGGGGACGAGCGGGTTCCACCCCTCCCCGTCCCCGCGGCCGCCGGCGACGGTGAGGAAGGGGATGGGCGGGGCCGGGAGCTCGCGGGCGCGGCCGCGAGCGAGCTGGCGCACCGGCTCGCCGTAGACCAGCGGCATGAGCGGGATCCGGTCCCCGAGCTCCGCGAGGCGGGAGCCCTGGTGGGGCGGCGCGATGAACACGGCGCGTCGGACGCGGTGTCGACCCCTCCACGCGTCCCCCTCTCGCTCGAGGAGGGCGCGGGTCACGAGCGCACCCAGACTGTGGGTGACGAAGGAGACCTCGCGACCCTCGCCGGGCAGCCGGTCGAGCAGCGCGGCCACCTGGGCCGCGTGCTCGTCGATGGAGCCGCGGGTGCTGGGGTAGCCGACGTCCACGACCTCGAAGCCCGCGCCCTCGAGGGCGGCCGCGAGTCGTCCCATGGAGCGGCGGGTCCGCCAGAGGCCGTGGAGCACGACCACCACCGGCGCGTCGGCGGAGGGCACCTTGGACCCACCCGCCCGCGCCGCGAGCGCGTCGAGGCACGCCTCGGCCGAACCCCACGCCCGTCGCACGTCCTCCCCGTCCAGGAGCCGCGCGTGCCCCGTCCACACGTGCCGCTGCACCCGCCAGCCGCCGTCCCAGGCCACGTCCGCCCACAGCTGGTTCCCGCCCATCGTCGGCATGGCCAGGTTCGGGAGCGAACGATCGGATCCGGCGGCGACGGCGTGCGTGCCGCCCAGGACGAAGGTGAGCCCGAGAAGTGCCGCGGCCGCTCGCGCAGCGCGGGTACGGAGAGGGCGCCGTGGCGCCACGACCTGGAGGAGGCCGCGAAGGGCCCTTTCGATCATCGAGTTCATCTTCAAGCCTCAGGAGGTTCCACGGCCGGCCCCAGCGCGCGGCCGATCATGACCAGCAGGAAGAGCGGAGCGCAGGCCAACATGGCGAAGCCCCACTCGAACGGGAGCAAGGTGTGCCCCCCGTATCGGCTGGCGTCGAGGACGCTCCAGGTCATGTAGCCTCCGGCCAGGGCGGCCCAGATGAGGCATCCAGAGGCCCGAACGAAGCAACCTGCGAGCAAGGACAGGACGAGCCCGAGGCCGGCGGCGATCGCCTTGGCGTCTTCAGCGTCGAGCAGACGCAGCCGCTCGTAGGGCACGCCTCGGTTGGAGCCGTCGGGGAGCACCGCGTTCATACCCAACCAGAAGAGACCGACACTCGTGGCGTGGAGCAGGGCGAGCCACGTGAGCGTGCGGGCGCGCGACGGCCCGGGCTCGCCCTCAAGGGTCGGCTCCTCGATCTCAGGGTCTTCGTTCATGACCGAATCATCGGCCGACGAGTGCCGCAGCGGTCAGAAGTCCCGCTGTCCGCATCGAATCGTGCCGCTGATCGACCCAGCACGAGGAGGAGCTGTAGCGCCAGCGCGCCCCTCTAATCCCGGATGAAGCGCACGCAGTAGTTCTCCTCGAAGCCGGGGATGTCGACCTCCTCGTCGACCCGGAAGCCCGCGGCCACGATCTCGGACACGAAGACGTCCTTGCCGGCCCGGATGTGGCCCATGAGCCACTCCCGGGTGACCCCGGGGATCCGGTCGAAGTCCACGACCACGAAGCGGCCGCCCGGCTTCAGGGCGCTGTGGATCGAGCGGAGCATGTCCTCGTGGTACTCGAAGTGGTGGTAGACGTCGCACAGGAAGGCCACGTCCACCGACCCCTCGGGCAGCTCGGCGGAGCGCTCCGTGGAGAGCACCACCTCCACCTGGTCGAGCCCCTCGGACTCGGCGCGCTCGCGCACGTGGAAGATGAAGCGGGGGGAGATGTCCACGGCGAAGACCTTCCCCTCGGGGCCGACGGAGTCGGCGAAGGGCTTCACGTAGAGACCGGTGCCCGTCCCGATGTCCGCCACGGTGTCTCCGAACTCGAGGCCGAGCGCCGCGAGGATGTCCTCGCGGTTGGCGTACACCTCGCGGCTCTCGAGCTCCCATCGGTCGACGAAGCGGTCCACGTCGGCGTCCTCGGCGAGGAAGCTGTCGTTGATTCCCTCGGGCACGGGCGTTCGCTCCCGCTGCTGGGGCGCAGCGCAGGCGGTGAGGAGGACGGAGAGGAGGAGCAGCGGCAGGAGAGGCTCGGCGGACTTCATCGGCGTCGAGGATAACCGCCCGCGCCGCCGCCCGCGGGGCGCGGGAGCGGCGGCGGCTGGATCCACCGCCGTCGACTAGGATCTGAGCCGCCCCGCCTGCGCCTCAGCCGACCAGCGGCCCCAGCCCCAACCTCCCCGGTCTCCCCCATGCACCTCACCAAGCTCGCCCCCCAGGCCGCCCTACTCTCCCTCCTCGCCGCCTGCGCCTCCTCCGGCGCCAGCGAGCCCGAGGGTCCGCAGTGGACCGAGCTCTTCAACGGCCAGGACCTCACCGGGTGGCAGGTGAAGATCCGCGGGTACGAGCTGGGCGACAACCACGGAGACACCTTCCGCGTGGAGGACGGCCTGCTCAAGGTCAGCTACGACCAGTACGAGAGTTTCGACGGCAAGTTCGGCCACATCTTCTACGAGGAGCCCTTCTCCTCCTACGACCTGCGGGTCACCTACCGCTTCGTCGGGGAGCAGTGCCCGGGCGGGCCCGGCTGGGCCTTCCGCAACAGCGGCGTCATGCTCCACGGCCAGTCGGCGGAGAGCATGCCCAAGGACCAGGAGTTCCCGGTCTCCATCGAGGGCCAGTTCCTCGGTCAGGTCACCGGCGGCGGCGACCGGCCCACCGCGAACCTGTGCACCCCCGCCACCCACGTGGTCATGGACGGAGCGCTGCACAAGCAGCACTGCACCAACTCCACCAGCGCGACCTACATGGACGACGGTTGGGTCACCGTCGAGTTCCAGGTGCGCGGCAACGAGAGCATCACCCACCTCATCGACGGCCAGCCGGTCCTCGCGTACCAGCAGCCCCAGCTGGACACGAACGACGCCAAGGCCCGCCGCCTCATGGACCTCGGTCAGCCGACCATGCTCTCCCGCGGGAC